>CAIYBQ010000394.1 GCA_903924445.1 uncultured Armatimonadota bacterium
GTCCGCGACATGGATGACTCTCCAGAACGCCTGACCTTGCTCAATCAAATGCGCGATATGGCTATCGAAGACTCGGCTTGGATCCCGTTCTACCATCCGGAAGTCGTCACGATGTCCCATTCGTGGGTGACGAATACCAAGGTCCACCCGATCGCACGCGACACCTTGCTCTATCGCAAAATAGACAATAACCTGCGGGCGCAAAAGCAGGCAGAGTGGAACAAGCCCGTCTGGTGGCCGCTATTCGCATTCATCGGCCTATCGATTGCAAGTGCCATCCCTGCCGCTATCGTCGTTCGGCGCCGCGTCAACCGTAAGCTGCGCGCTGGCGGAGGAGCTTCCTGATGCTACGCTTTATTCTCCGGCGCCTGCTCCAGGCCATCCCAACCCTCCTCGGCGTCCTAACGCTGACATGGTTTCTGTTCTTTGGAACCGCCAGCGCTGAGTCCATCGCGAGACGTAACCTCTCGAGCAAAGACCCAACCCCCGCCCAAGTCCAAGGCTGGATCAAAGAGCACGGCTACGACCAACCGCCTGCGGTTCAGCTCCGCAAGGCCACGGTTGACATGTTGATGTTCAAGTTCGGCAAATCGGATGCGACCAAAGAAGACATCTGGACCCGTATCCGCCAAGGGGCTGGCCCAAGCATTGTGGTGTCGTCCACCATTTTCATCGGAACCGTCTTCGGTGCGATCCTCGTCGCCGTGCTTGCCGCGGCTTTCCGGGGAACGTACATCGACAAAACCACGACCATTGTCTGCGTCCTATTGATGTCGGTTGTCTACACGGTCTACGTAATCGGGGGGCAGTACTTCCTCTCAAAACAGCTGCGCTACGGCCCGATCTGGGGCTTTGATCCAGCATCCGGGCTGTTTAAATACATCCTCGTGCCAAGCGCCATCGGGTTTGCGGCGGGAATCGCGACCGAAATCCGCCTCTACCGAACCTTCCTCCTCGATGAAATCAGTCAGGACTATGTGCGGACCGCGCGGGCCAAGGGCGTCTCAGAAACCCGCATCCTTGCCCAACATGTCCTGAAAAATGCACTGATTCCCATCATCACCAACACCGTCGCCGTCATCCCCGGGCTTATCCTCGGCGGTCTGCTCCTTGAAAACTTCTTCGGTATCCCCGGCCTTGGCAGCTACCTCTTTGAAGCCCTCGGATCGAATGACTTCTCGGTCGTGCGTGCGATGGTCTTTCTCGGGACCCTCCTTTATATCTTTGGGCTGATCATGACTGATATCGCCTATGCCATCGTCGACCCGCGTGTGAGGATTGACTAGAACATGAGCCCAACCCTGCTGCATTTGCTCTACAACCTCTCGCCGCTGGCCCTCATCGGTGTTGCCGTTGTCATCTTTTTACGGGCACGCCAGACGCCGCTCTGGGGCGAAGCCTTTCGCCGCCTCGCGCGGAACCCGAGCGCCCGTGTCGCGATGGCGGTGATCGGCATCTACGCCACGATTGGTATCGCTGACTCTGTCGGTTGGTACGATGCCACCACACAGGAACGCCGGACGGTGATTGATGCCATTTTCGAGCGTAAGCCCGAGCGCACCTACTCCGCACCCTTGGCCGAAATGACGACCGGTGAGGCAAAGCCGCAGAAAATCCGTGAGAAGCATATTCTCGGGACGGACTCCATCGGCGCGGATGTCTTTTACCGCACGCTCAAGGGTGTCCGGACAGCCTTCCAAATTGGCGGGATGACGGTGCTGATTGTGACGCCTCTCGCGCTCCTGCTCGGCTTGACCGCTGGGTACTACGGCAAGTGGCGGGATGATGTCATCACCTACATTTATACAGTTTTGTCATCCGTGCCCGGAATTCTGCTGCAAATCGCGATGGTCCTGGTGCTCGGAAAAGGCATCATCCAAATCTGTCTGGCGCTCGGTATCACCCGTTGGGTCGGCCTCTGCCGGATGGTGCGCGGCGAAACAATCAAGCACCGCGAACGCGAATATGTGCGCTCCGCAAAAGCGCTTGGCGTGACGGACATGGTCATTCTGGTGCGGCACATTTTGCCAAACCTGCTCCCAGTCGTCATCATTTCCACGACACTCGGCTTCTCTAACCTTGTGTTGTCGGAAGCCATCCTGTCGTACCTCGGCGTCGGCGTCCCGGACAATGTCGGCTCGTGGGGAAACATGATCGATGCGGCACGCGATGAGCTGGCGCGTGACCCGGTGATTTGGTGGAACCTGACGGCCGCGACAGGTGCGATCACAGGCCTAGCGTTGTCACTAAACCTTTTCGGCGATGCATTACGCGATGCGGTTGACCCGAGGCTTAGGAGCTGATCATGGAAAAACTGCTTCAAGTTGATGATCTTAGGACGTGGTTTCGGACATCGAGGGGGATTGTCAAAGCCGTGGATGGCGTCTCCTTCGATGTCGCTCCCGGGAAAACGCGGGCCATCGTGGGTGAGTCTGGATGTGGGAAGTCGATCACCGCACTCTCGATTCTGCAGCTCGTCCCGGAGCCCGCCGGCTATATCGAAAGCGGCAAGATTCACTTCGGCGGCGAAGATATTTTAGAGCGCAGCTGGACGGATATGCGGGGCTTGCGTGGTCGTGAGATCGCGATGATCTTTCAGGAGCCGATGACCAGTCTGAACCCAACGCGGACGATTGGTTGGCAGCTGTCCGAGGCGATGACGGTTCACGGCAAGGATGCCCCTGCGGCGCGGGCGCGGGCCCTCGAGCTGCTCGAGCGTGTGGGTTTGCGCGACCCGAATGCGGCGCTGCGACAGTATCCACACGAGCTCTCGGGCGGGATGCGGCAGCGCGTCATGATTGCCATCGCCCTTGCGAACCGGCCAAAGCTGCTGATCGCGGATGAGCCGACAACCGCCCTCGATGTCACCGTCCAGGCGCAGATCATGAGCCTCATCAAGGAGCTGCAGGATGAGCTTGGGATGGCGATGCTCCTGATCACCCATGACCTCGGGATTGTCTCAGAAGTCGCGCACGATGTGTCGGTGATGTACGCCGGGCAGGTTGTGGAAGCGGCGCCGACGCGGGACCTCTTCCATGACCCGCGGCATCCATATACGCAAGGTTTGTTTGCCAGCCTCCCGGCACGCAATCGACGTGGCAAGGATCTGATGACACTGGATGGCATCGTCCCGGATGCAGCAAACTGGCCAACCGGCTGCCGGTTTGCGGAGCGCTGTGCGCACAGACTGGATGCGTGTTCAGCGCCTCCAGCCCTGCATGGAAGCGGAACGCACCGCCAGGTCCGTTGTCATTTACCAAGCGCTATGGAGGTGACGAAGTGAGCACAACGCCCCCGATGTTGGATGTACGCCACCTTGTCAAGCAGTTCCCGAAGCGCGGTGGGATGTTTGGGAAGCGCGAAGTCTTTACGGCTGTGGATGATGTCAGCTTCCAAGTTAACCGCGGAACGACGCTGGCTCTGGTCGGCGAGTCCGGCTCTGGGAAGAGCACGGTTGGGATGATGTTGCTTGGCCTCCTCGAGACGACAAGCGGAGATGTTCTCTACGAAGGCCGCCCGGTGATTGGCCTGCGTGGGCCAGAGCGGCTTGCGCTCCGCCGCAAGCTACAAGTTGTGTTTCAGGATCCCTTTGCGAGTCTCAATGCCCGGATGACGGTGGCTGAGCTGGTCATGGAAGGGATGCGCGTTCATAAGATGTATGCAAACGACGCGGAGCGTCGTGCGCGTGCGCAGGAGCTGCTTGGTCAGGTCGGGATGCCGGCGCATGCGCTTGACCGCTATCCGCATGAGTTTTCGGGTGGTCAGCGCCAGCGTATTGCGATTGCGCGTGCTTTGTCGGTGGAGCCGGAGTTTCTGGTTTTGGATGAACCGACGAGTGCCCTCGATGTCAGTGTGCAGAGCCAGGTGCTAAACCTCTTGCGCCGCCTGCAGCGCGAGCGTGGCCTGACGTATTTGTTTGTCACGCATAATCTGGCGGTGGTTGATTACCTTGCCGATGAAGTGTGTGTGATGGAAAAGGGCAAGATTATCGAGCGTGGGATGGTGGAGGATGTGTTTGACCATCCGCAGCATGTAACGACGCAGCGTTTGCTTGCGGCTGTTCCAAAGGTGGAAATGTAGGTTCGGTTCGAACTGATAAAATGGGCGGGCGTGGCAGCCCGCCCCTACGCGGAGATTTTGTGCCATCAAACAGAATTCCAAGTACTCCAGAACCGACAAACGTAACAACGCGCAAGCGATTTTCATTGGCAACATATGCTCCCGCACGGGTTAACGTGTTGGTGCATCCGGCTAAAGAAAAATAAAAATAAACTACTTTTTCGCTTTTGGCTTGGCTCCGCGGCTTTGTTGCTTGGCTGGAATCGCATTCGATGGAATCGCTTCGTTTTCACCACCTTGCGTTGCCCGCCAGACGCTATAGTTTCCAACTACCCAGGTGGCCGTTCCGCGACCGGTTAGTCCAAGGGTCTTGTTCGTGACCTGGTTCAGCAAGTAGCGATCGTGGCTGACAAGGAAGAGTGTGCCGGAGTATTCAGTTAGCATTTCTCCGAGCGCTTCACACGATTCGACATCGAGGTGGTTTGTCGGCTCATCCAATATGAGCAGGTTCACAGGATTCAGCAGCATGCACGCAAGAACAAGCTTGTTCTTCTCGCCTCCGGAGAGCATCTCGACTTTCTTGAAGACGTCATCCCCCATGAAGAGGAACCGTGCGAGCCAGCCGCGACACTGGGTTTCATTCCAGTCCGGCATCGCCAAGCCAAGCGTCTCGAGGACAGAAATCTTCAGATCGAGGGACTCTGCGGCATGCTGCGAGAAGTACGCATGACGGATATTGTTTCCCCATTGGACACGGCCTGATGTCGGTTCCTCATCCCCGAGGAGCATTTTGACCAATGTCGATTTGCCGGCACCATTTGGTCCGACGAAGCCGATGCGGTCACCGCGTTCAACATTCAAATCGAGATTTTCAAACAAAACCTTGTCATCAAAGCGTTTGCTAAGGTTGTCCAATGTCAGGACATCCCGGCCGATCCGACCCGCACTTTTTTCATCCACCTTGGCCCGCATCCGGCTCGTGTCCACAACGACACGGTCGATCTTGTCCATACGCTCGATGCGCCCTTGGGTGACTTTACGGATTTTACTTGCAGTGTCCCCACCACCCTGATTGCGCTTGATCAGGTCTTTGAGGCGTTCGATTTCCTTCTGCTGAGTCTTCCAGATGTCGTGTTGGCGATCGAGACGCTCTTGTTTTTGCTGCCGGAACTGTGTGTAGTTACCGCGGTAGAGCGAAAGGCGGCCATTGTCGAGGTCTGCAATTGTGTCGATGACGGCATCCAAGAAGGTCCGGTCGTGGCTGACCAGAATCACGGCTCCGGCATATTCTTTGAGGAATGTCTCAAGCCACTCCACAGCCTGGATATCGAGGTGGTTTGTCGGTTCATCCAATATCAGCAGATCGGGTCGTGTCAGGACAAGCTTTGCGAGTGCGAGGCGGGTTTGCTCACCCCCGGAGCAGTCACCGACGGCTTTGGACATATCGGATGGCTTGAAGCCTAGGCTGCGCAGCGTCCCCTCGATGGTGCCTTCCAGTTCCCAGCCACCACGAGACTCAAAGTCATCCTGTGCTTCGGTGTAGGCATCCAAGGCTTCCTGCAGCTTGTCGGCATCATCCCCGGCTTCGCCCATCGCGATTCCGGATGCTTCGATCGCCGCTTGAGCTGCACGGTACGGCCCGAGGGCTACTTCGACTTCCTCGGCGAGGGTGCGTTCCGGATGCACGGGCGCTTCCTGCTTAAGGTAGCCAAGGCGTCGACCGGCAGCGAGGCTGATGCGGGCCGGGGTTGCACCGGTTGTGTCCGGGAGCTCCTGTCCCATCAGGATTCGGAGGAGGGTCGTCTTTCCGCCGCCATTGCGACCGACGAGGCCGAACTTCTGCCCGGCGGCGATTGAAAAGGTGATGTCAGAGAAGAGTTGGTCAGCGCCAAAGCTCTTAGAAAGGTTTGTTACGGTCAGGATGCTCATAGGAAAAGTGCTGCGCTGCGGCGGCAACAATCATTATAGCGGCGCAGAATCGCATATATGTTGTGTCATATGTTTCAGTTTGGCATGTTCAGGCGTGTTGTATGATTGGTGGCATGGAGGGCGTTACATATGTCCGTTAAACAGCGTTTTGCAGCGCAGGTAGACCCTGAACTGCTCGCGACTGCACGTGCAATTGCCGTCGCTGAAGGTAGACAGTTTCAGTCCGTCGTAGAAGAAGCACTCGTGGACTTTGTTGAAAAGCGTAAAACCCCAGGTCCACGAGCCCACGTGATGGCGCAGTATCAAGCAAGTGTTGACCGCAATTCTGAACTCTATGAGCGCCTGGCCAAGTGAGGGATTACCTTACATTGGCGGACATCTTGGCTATTCATGACGATCAGATTCGCCGGTTCGGAGGTACTTTTGGCGTTCGTGATTTTGGACTAATCGAGGCCGCGATTTTTCGTCCACAGTCGGGCTATTACGATGACATCCTAGGTGAGGCAGCAGCATTGTGGGAAAGTCTGTCTCAGAATCACCCATTTATTGATGGAAACAAGCGAGTAGCTTTTGCTGCCATGGACGCTTTTTGAGAATCAACGGCTGGACTGTCACTGCCACACCAAATGAAATTTATGAGCATATGATGTTTCTTTATGAATCTGGTCAATTCAGTTTTGCTGAACTAAACGTCTGGTTAATAGCCAACGCAATTCACGATAATTAGTGACAGTGCCACGTAACATCGCCCCCCGACCCAAAAACTAATCCCTATCTTCGCTCTCATCTCCAGCTACAATCGATGCCTTGCCATCCCGGGAAAACAATGGGCTCCGTGTGATGCCTGGATACGGCGTCTTCAGACCCTTGATTGAGTGCCAGAGGACGCGGTTGAGGCGCTGCTCGCCGGCGACATCCATGCGGTCAGGAGCGCTGAAGTCAATTTTTCCCTGCAGCTTGAGAAGCGCGGTCTTGGGAGGATTCTTCGCATCCAGATCCGATGTTGGCTTAATCGCCGTGTAGGGAGTCACATCTGCTTTGCTGCCAAATGCCTTGTACATCGGGGTGGCTGTAGCATCAAATGGACTCATCGGGTCCAGACCCAGCAGCAGCTCAATCGTGCGCAGGATACTCGTCGTGTTATAGAACGTCGAATCCAGTATGCCCCGACGTGTATACGGGCTGATCGCAAGGGCGACCGTCCGGTGGGCATCCACGTGGTCCGGGCCATTTTGCGCATCATCCTCGATCACCATGATCGCGGTTTCTTTCCAGTACTTGGACTTTGAGACGGCTTCGACGAGCTTTCCGAGCGCGTAGTCATTGGATGCGACACACGCCGCCGGGGTATTCGCACCCGCCGTCGCGCCCTTGGTGTGGTCTTCCGAGAGGGCCATCACCATCAGGCTTGGCATCTTCCCGGATGCTTCAAACTCCGCATAATCCTTTAGGAAAATGTCAATGGCGACATAGTCACGCTCGCCCTTGCCACGGGCCTGGTTCCATGCGACATTCGTTTTCTTTGTCGTGTGGTAGTAGTACGTGCGGTAGTCAAGGCCCTTGGCGGCGGCCATGTCCCAAATCCGCCCACTTGGGTTGGTCGACAGCGGATCATTGAAATCCCCGTAGCGGATAGGCGGCGCGCCCTTTGAGCCGTACTGCGCTGGCCAGGTACGCTGCATCGAGTCGGGCACAAATGCACCATTCGACCAGTGGTGGCCATCCACACTGACCTCACCATTCGCATACAAGTTGTCAAACAGCACATATTGCTGCGCGAGGGCGCGGTGGTTTGGCGCGATGTCATCCCCGAAGATACACAGATCCGGATCGCCATTTCCCTTTGGAAGGTTTCCGAAGACCTGGTCGTAGGTTCGGTTTTCCTTGATGACGTAGATCACATATTTAATCGGGCTGGCCACACCGGCTTTTGTCGGGATGACTGTGGATGCAGGATCGACGGCAGCCGGCGGGGTTCCATAAGGGCTGTTCTGCAAAACGGTCGCGGTGTAGGCCTTAAGCTGAGCTGGGTCCGAAATGTCAACGGTTTGGACCACGCCCTTGAGCAATGTTGCGATATACGGGTAAAGCCTGCCCTGCAAGCCTGCCTGGCGGCGAGCACGGCCCTTTAGCTCATCCGTTTCGACTGCGCTTTTTCCTGGATTTGGTCCGGTTCCAAGTCCCTTGCCAGAGCCGATGAACAAGGTTTTGCCATTTGCCGAGAATGCGACGGCAGTGGGGTAAGCGGCAGTTGGGACAAACCCGATGGTCTCTGACATCCCAGGTTTTTCAACATCAATCAGCTGGACCGCGTTGGCATCCGAGAGGGCGACGGCTAGACGCTTGCCATCTGTCGAAAGACTCAGCGCGCTTGGTGTCGAGCCTATGAGTGCGGTTGGGATGAGTTTTGTGCGGATACGTTCGGTTACGGCGCCACTTTTGGCATCGATGCGGACGACGGTGTCGGCATTTCCGCAGCTGACCCAAATGTCTCCATTACGCTCGATGATGTCATTTGGATGTTGATCTACGGCAAAGCGTGCGGTTTCTGCGAGGGTTGTGGCATCGTAGGAGACGATCGCTGCACCGCCCCAGAGGCAGACGCGGAGCGAGTTACCATCTGGGGAGAGGGTCATCGCACCCGGGCGGGCATTCGTGGGCAGGTCGATTGTCGTGAAAGTCGTGGTTGCAAAGACAATCCGGTGGATACGGTTTCCGGAAATGTCCGCAACGTACACGACATCACCGGTTGGCGAGACTGCGAGGCCGGACTGGAAGGTGGATGTTCCCGGGAGGGTTATGGCATCCGGGTCTGCGCCGCGTAGATCATCATTTACGCGGACGCGGTGTACGCGACCACTGTTGCCTCCGGCGATGAAAATGTTTTTGCTGTCGGCGGTCCATGCGAGTCCGATGGACTGAGCGCGTCCGAGGGGGATGCTTTGGCGCAGCGTTCCACCCTGCGGCTCGATGAGGTGGAGCTCGTGGACGCCGGCCCCGCCGCTGATCACGGCTAAGGTTTTGCCATCCGGGGCGAGGGCTGCTCGCTGCAGCATGTCAGGAAGCAGAATCGATGTCCCTGCGGGTTTGATTTTCCATCCAGTTACGATGCGCGTTGCGCCATCCGGCAGCTTACCGATGAGGTTGGTATCGGTCTGGCGGTAGGTAGCCCAGCTGGCGATTCCGATGATGGTGCTGATGGCAATGGCAAGGGGTGTACGCATAGGTGTTTCTACTATTTGGATGGATGTGACGGTGGTGAAAATAGGGAGAACCCGCAAGCTGGAATGTTGATTCTGGCCTGCGGGTTTTTCAGGTGCTACTGACTAGTTGGATGTGTCAGTTTCAGGGTATGTGTAGATACCGTTCTTTCGGTAATCTTCCATCAGGAGAGTCTGGGATCGGTTTGTGCCATCTGCGTTCAAGAAGTTAGGATCCTTGTACCACTTAGCATGGCCATCCACGAACACCCAGTTGCGACCTTCAGCATGGCGCTTGCCCTTGCGCCATCGGAAGTCGGTGGTGCCGTTTCCGTAGCCAGGAGCGATGTACCATCCGGCGAATGTCCAGCCATTTGCCGTGACACTGGAGCCAACCTCAGCAACATAGTGCAGGTTCGCAGGGGCAGCGAAGGATGACAAGGACAACATCTTGCCACCAACAACTGCTGCACGTCCGCTTGCGCCGTAGGCGCTGGAGAGGTAGTAGTTTCCAGCATAGGAAAGTGGAAGAACCTTGCGCATCGCATCCGGTGCATCCTTGATGCCAACATATGCACCAGGAAGCTTTGCATCCAAGAGCTGCTGCTCGTAGCAGTAGGACGCTGGCTTGTTGAAGCCGCCGTACTGGGAGTCAGAAGGACACTTGAAGATGCTCCAGTTTTTGATGTAAGGAGCGGATGCGATTGGGAACGATGCGACTCCCGAATACTTTGCATCGGTAGCGACTCCGGTCACAGGATCGGAGCAGGGTCCCTGCCAGCCTGTTTCAGGAAGGATTTCATCGTAATCCTGAGCGTACATTTGGCCAGCGAGGCCAATCTGCTTAGCATTGCTAAGGCAGCTGGTTTGGCGTGCCTTGTCACGTGCCTGCGCGAAGACTGGGAAAAGAATAGCGGCGAGAATAGCAATGATAGCAATAACAACGAGAAGTTCAATAAGGGTAAAAGCTTGATTTCGGATTTTCATAACGCCCTCCACTGTAGTTTTATCAGTGCTACCTTAAGCGTTGAATAAGAGAGTGTGAAACTTATGTTAAGGCTTTTAATGTCCTAAATATTATTGTAAAAGTAGTTTTGGTAATGTCTCAACAAATGATTGCAGTAAGCCGTGGTTCCCAGCGGCGCTTACATGTTTTTCATGGCACAAAATGGCGTTTATCGCTTCCTCCACGTACTTCCCGTCGCGCCTCGTAATCTGTGATGACTACCGCAACGAACCGGTCACGATTAATTTCAAGGCCCTGCACCTGTATAGGCGTCTGGAGATATGCGCACTCCTCCAGCTGGTGTCTTATCGACATTCTCCAATGAAAGTTGTTTGAACTGCTAAAGTAGTGCAAACAACCAGCTGCGCCAACGACCGTGTTGGTCGCGTCGTAACAGAGCCAAGTTACAATCGTACTGTCGAAAAACTATAGAGATAAACGCTCGGATTTCAACATCAGAAAACAACGCATATGCATCTCATCTACCGTTTCATACTGTTTGCTTGCATCGTATCTTCACCCATTATGGGTCGAGCTATCGAACCGCCGGTGAAAATCATCTTCGATTCCGATGTCGACCAGGACTGTGACGACATTAGTGCACTGTTTATGTTACACGGGGCGGTGGAGCGCGGTGAAGCGGAGCTACTGGCAACCATCGGTTGTACTTCCACAGATGAAATTGCTCCATGCCTGGATGCTATCAATACTTGGTTCGGACGCCCTAACATACCCGTTGCAACCCTCAAAGATAAGGGCTTCCTGGACCATAAAGGGTTTGCCGCCGAACTTGCCAACCGCTACCCTTGCAAATTTCTCAGCGGAAACGATTATCCCGATGCGGTTGCCACGTACCGCAAAATTCTCGCCAAGCAACCGGATGGTAGCGTGGTCATTTTGGCGGTTGGCCCACTGCGAAACATTGCCAACTTACTTAGATCCAATCCGGATGGAGCCAGTCTATTGGATGGCAAAGCGCTAGTAGCTAAGAAGGTGAAACGCCTTGACATTATGGGGGGCATGTACCAACCGCAAGGGAATTTGAGCGAAGGAGAGTGGAACTTCAAACAAGATCCGACATCGGCAGCGCTTGTCTGCTCAGCTTGGCCAACGCCGATTCTGTTTAACGGGGAAGGGGGAACAACCAACTCCGGTCGTCGCGTCACGTTTGAGATGCCTGAACATAATCCATTGACGATGGCGTTCCGGCATTACGCGGGAGTTGGATTCGCTGGTGATCGCTTGAGCTGGGATCCTATTTCCACGCTAGTGGCGGTTCGTGGAACCGCACCTTGGTTCAAAGAAGTAAAAGCGGGCACCAATGTGGTCAATTCCAAGACAGGAGTCAATACATGGAAACCAGACGTAAGTCGTGGACATTCCTACTTGGTCTCTAATGTGCCTAAAAACATAATTGAAACAGCCTTGGAAGATCTGCAGACGGCAGGTCGCGGACGACCCTCGAAACTAAAATTCAACACTTCCTATTACGCTGAAGCTGGAATGTGCAAAATCACCGCCCGCGAAGGCATTGAATCATCCACAACTGCCATGAAGGCATTTGACATGGATCAGCGAAGTGAATGGATCGACAAGGCACCAGCAAGCTGGATTCAGTGCCAATACGCGGACGGACGTAAATACTGCGCCACAGCTTATGCAGTCGTCTGCACTGATCAAGAACGCCTGCCTGCATCCCTGAAACTTTTAGGGTCTAACGATGGAATTCGCTGGACACAGTTAGACGTACAGAGATCTCCCGGTTACAGCGGGCAAATCACACGCCGCGAGTTTACGGTCAGTAACACCGCCAAGTGGAATCGTTACCGGCTCGATGTAACTGCTACAAACAAAGAGCTAGGTATACGAATTGCCACATTGGAGTTAAACGAACAGATTATTTGCCAACCTGGCGTCACTGTCTCGGCTGTAACTCTCGACACCGCGAAGCTTTCCTTATCCGCTAATAGCCGAGCAACGCTGAATGCGACGCTTGCCCCCATGAATTCTTTCGAGCGTGAGGTCGCCTGGGTAAGCAGCAATCCGATGGTGGCTGAGGTACGCAAGATTGGCGAACAGGTCGCCATTGTCATCGGCAAAAAACCTGGTAAGTGCAACCTCACGGCGACCATCGGACAAGTGAAACAAACCTGCTCCGTGATAGTGACACCCACGACGTTGCCGACTGGATGGAACTACGCCGAGCTTAACTCACCGGCGATACCCGGCTCAGTTGACGTTAGCAATGGGAAATTCACACTTGTCGGGTGCGGACACGCGATGACATCGTGGTGGGAGCGAATGCGGGATCAGGGGGTGTTCGTCAGCCGACCTGCAATCGGAAATGTTGAACTTACCGCACGTCTAGTGGGCTTGTCCGCCAACGTCGGAGGCCCGAATGCTTATCCTTGGGATAGCCGCCCCCCATCAGCATCGGGATTGATGATCCGCGAATCGGTGGATAACAAATGCCCCCGCTATTTCCTGATCCAGGTCGAAGCAACGGGCAACCTCGTCTGCCGCTGGCGCGACAAATCCGGTGATCAGGATGATAACCAATCCAAGTCACTCGGTGCGATAGTGGTGCCAACCCACTTGCGCCTTGTCCTGCGGGAAAAGAGCGTTGAAGTTTTCGCATCAGTCAATGGAAAAGATTGGGGTAAGGCACTGATGTCGCATCCTGTCGAGTTTGATACAGGGAGTCGAATCGGACTCTTCGTTAGCTCTGGCAACACATTTGTGTCCTCGAAGTCTGAATTTGATTCAGTTACAGTAAATCCATGATCGCTAGGCACCTATTCGGCCAGTCGCGGCAGGAGCCTCCTCGGTACCTTAAGCGTTGAATAAGAGAGTATGAAACTTTTATTAAGCCCCCTAGTGTCCTAATTATTATTGTAATGGAAGTTTTGGTAATCTCTTAACAATTCGTTGCGGTGGCATTGCTAAAATACGCGCAAATGACATGTCAGGTGGTTCAGCTGCGATGCATTTGCATCCAATCACGTTGTGGTGACCTCACGAAATGGGGAATGAGATGGCTGGGCTGAATAAACCGGATATTAACACCGTAGATGATGTACAGAGTTACATCTTGTCGTTCATTGCACCGGCTACAAACCGTCATGCACGCATCACATTTCGGCAGCTGCTTGCTGACCTAGACCATCCCGAGATAGCCACAAAGGCGATACACATCACCGGGACCAATGGCAAGGGCACCACGACGGCGATGCTCTACAACGGTTTACTCGCTGCTGGTTTTCGCACTGCGGCCTACTTATCCCCCGATGTCCTTGACTTCCGCGAACGGTGGCAAGTGAATGGCGACCTGGTGTCTACGGAACTTCTCGTTGCTGCAACACGCGAGCTTGCCGCAAAGACGACTCACATTAACCCAGCAGATACCGATCTCACTGAGTTCGAAGTGAAGACGCTGCTGGCATTTCTGATCGCACGTCGTAGCAATGTCGACTACCACTGCATCGAAGTAGGTATTGGCGGCAAGTTCGACGCGACAAATGTCATCCCTGCGCCTGCGGCTGCGATTATCACAAGCGTCGGCGCAGATCACGCGGATGTCCTTGGGGAGACGATTCGCGATGTCGCGTACCACAAAGTCGGTATTGTAAAGGCTGGAACGGGCGTCGTAGGTATAGGCAGGATCACTGGTGAAGCACGGGACATCATCCTTGAGCGTGCCGCACATTTGACGCTACCCGTCGTGGATGCCACAGAACTGGATCCAGTGACTACGTCCATCCCAGGCCACCATATGGCGGCAAACGCCGCGCTGGTTCTGGCTGTCCTCGGGAAAATTATCCCAGATGATGTGGACATCTCCAAAGTTCGGGCCGCAGTAAGTCAAACCATTTTGCCTGGACGGATGCAGACGATACCTGTAGATGGGAAAGTGCTGGTCTTCGATGGCGCGCATAATGCTGCGGCGGCGGAGCTCCTCGCGGCAACCATCAAGCAAACCTATCAAGGATCACGTAAGGTGCATGCCGTCGTCGCCCATACCGGCACGCATGATGGAGTTGCATTTGCAGATGCTTTGGCTCCCGCGCTCACGAGCGTTATCGTGACAGCTATTCCAGATAGAGGCCAAGAGCCCAAGCCCGTCGCAGATACCTATTTACGCGCTGGCGTGGCGGTTGCTGTCGTTGAGCATCCTGTGGATGCGGTTCGCCACGGGATGGAAGGGGCCGCCCTTGGCGACATCGTTATTGTCACGGGCTCGTTCTACCTCGCAAGCGTCATCCGGAAATACCTGCCGGATACATACTCAAGCGCGATCTGTACTCTGGGAGACTAAGCCAACAACATCGGAGGAAAGGTGATTGTGCAGCCACTGCTCGCATTGATGACCTGAATCCGGTTGCAGCTCAGCTCGGTGCAGTCGATCTCTGCGGTTGTACTTGCGTACTTGATCGTGACTTTTCTGCAGTGTCCAGTAACCCGGATTTTTGACTTGTTGAAGGCCGCGATAGTCACTTCGACATCCGGAGATGCAGCAATACTGACATCTGCGTTACCGCTCGTTTGGATGTATTTATGTGTGGTGGCTTCCAAAGAGTGCCTTCCGCGTCCCAGTGCCAATACCGTCAGTGGTTTCATCATAATGTTCTTCCTTTGCTCAACACAACACTGTGTCAATGCCGTAAATGCTTCTCGTACCATTCGCAACATCGCGTATGGAGCAGATGCAAATCCTAAACGGTTTCGCTCCGGTAAAACTCACCGTATGCGAAAGTTGTGCGTGTTATAGGCAAAATAAGTGGGCCTATTGTTAAGGATGAGTCAAGCGAATACTTGTTTAGGGGCCAAAAGGGAAACACGTTTGCCGGATAAAGACCGGTTTACAAATTCTGTGAATTAATAAGATTTTGTTAAATCTGCTATTCATAGCATTTGATTAACAGAGAGTGTTGATTCCGTACCTAAACTCTAACCGAAAGGAATTTCCCTTATGCGACGTTCAGCCTTTACCCTTATTGAACTCTTAGTAGTTATTGCCATTATTGCAATTCTTGCAGCCATCTTGTTTCCTGTTTTTGCGCAGGCCCGCGAGGCCGCTCGCCAAACGAGCTGCTTGAGCAATACCAAGCAGTTTGCAACAGCGACCATCATGTACGTTCAGGACTACGATGAGACGATGCCGCAATCCGTTTACAGCATGGATGCAGCGATTCTCCTCCCTGGTTCTGGAAACCGTGTCTTCACGGTCTATGATGCCGTGCTCCCATACATGAAGAACACGGAAGTCCTGATCTGCCCAAGCAACCGCCCCGGAATTGACTTCCCTGGCATCATGGCACCTCTCGGACTCCGTGGCAGCGGCAACTTCCGCTTCTCTAGCTACGCGCTCAACTTTGCGTTGTTCCAGGATCCAGCGCTTCCACCAGGCTTGTTCCAGGATGACCCGGTTGTTTCGCTTGCGGCCGTCGAAGATGTCGTAAACACAACCATGTTCTACGATTCAACGTATGTTTTGCCAGGTGGCAAGCTGCCAGATCCGAGCTGCCCAAACCCAACCGGTCCATTTGGCTGGGACAACTTCCCAGGAGCCCCACGGCACAAGGACGGGATGTGTGTCAACTTCGTAGATGGTCACTCCAAGTGGTTCCCACGCCGTGGGAAGATACAGGGGACATCCTTTGGCGATGTACCAACGTATACACTCCCATGTGACCTCTCTGGCATTCCAGGTGGAACACCAAACACATGATGGGGCTTAGGTTCGTTACGGTGCTTGGTGTAATCATGCTCGCTGTCGTGACGGTTAGTGCCACTGGTGGTTGCAAGGCGACTCAGCCGACGTCGACTGCCGCACCAGCACCAGCGGCTACGACTGATCAACCTCAAGCAGCACCTACATCCACTGGCGCGCAAGCGCCAGCTGTACCAGATTCTGCAGAACCAGCTGGTTCACAGGTTCAGTTCAAGTAGAGCTTGTCATTCGACTTGGTGCATTGTGATGCGGGTCCCTGCATCTAGGTTGCCTGACAAAGTCAAACCCCCATTTCTAAAATTAGATATGGGGGTTTGTCATATTTTTGAGTCAGTCAACATGCGTTGATGATGTCAAGTCGCCTACTTCACCAGCGTTGCGACAAACTCAACCCAAAGAATATCCAGCTTCTTCCCAGTCGACTTTTCGAATAGCTCAGTTTGCTCGATCCGTCGTATGCCTTGGGCACCAAAAAGAAAAGAAGAACGCTACTTCACCTGCGTTGCGACAAACTCACCCCAGAGGACATCCAGCTTTTTGCCCGTCGATTTCTCGAACAACTCATCTGAATACGCACGTGTTTTCATCGCCTTGTCGAGCATGCGAACCAAGCCATGGTCATACTTATGCGTCAAGTAGGCAAGAAAGTATGCCGTCACACGGTACGCATCCGTGTACTTGTTGTTCGCAGTAATCTTCGTGCGCGGCGCCTCAGGCTCATACCTCCACCAGCGGATGTAATCCGCGACGCCTTCGACCAACCAGCCTGGATTTGACCGACTGTTCGGATACGCCTGAATCAAATGCGTCATCTCGTGAATCATCATCCCAAAGTCATCCGGGTGCGATCGTACCCACGGGATACTCACAAAGATGCCACCGCCTGTCGCATACGCGGGAGCATCCTGCTTGAGCTGAAATGTGACCTTAATCGTGTCCGCTGGCTTGCTCTGGTCCGTACCCAAGAGGTTCCAGACAATTGGGTACCACTGCTCTAACAGGGTCGCAGAAATCTTTCCCCATTCGGCGAGGTCGGGCGCTGCGGATGTATCCACAATCACTTTAGGCGTCGGAACAGCCATCGCAGAGCTGAGCACATAGGCCTGTTTTGTCAGAGCATCCCCGGTTGGCAATGCAGGACCCTGGGTTTGTTGGAGGAGGAGCGCAAGCGCAAGTATCGTCATCGTAGTCTCTAATTAGCATATGCAGACCACTACGTGCCCGTGCATCGGTGAAAAACAAAACCCCCACCGCTGGGATAATCCATGCGATGGGGGTGTCTAGGTCATGTGTCCTTGCGGACGGAGGTTTAGTCTTCTTCTACGGTGAAGCGGAACATTGGGCCGCCAGCGACGCGGGTCTCACCGAGGGTCTCGAGGCGGGTTGCCTTGACGTGACCATCACACCAAACTACATTCGCGAACTTCATATGGCGGCCAAGAATCGCACCGTTGTTGCGGCGGTTGATCAGGGCCGGGAATGGGAAGGTATTGTTTGGCTGTGTTGGCTGAGGATCAAGCAGATCCTTGCGGTAGAAGTCACCCGACTGTCCGTAGCCCTGAACTTCCGTGTAGAGAACGGTGTCTGCTGGAAGTGCAACGGATGCCATCGACATGTTGTTAGGTGGAGTAAATGCATCCCCAGCCTGATAGTACATATTATTGATGGCGTAGCTACCAAAGCGGCGGCCAACATTGTAAGTTCCAAGAGGGTCGCCACAGTCGGCCTCACGGTAGACCTGGGAGCCATCCGGGGAATACGGCTGATACACGTATTTACGGTTGCCCATAATGGTGTGTCGTGTGCCGTCCACAAGGGTTCCGGAGATCGCTGCAAATGAATCACTTGGGCAGTTGAACACCTGAGTGTTCTTCGTGTATGGCTGAATGACATCCATCCAGCGTGGAGTGGAGCAGTTTGTGAAGTGTGCACCTTCAGGAACACGGGTGCCATCTGCAAAGACGTTTGCGTGGATGACTTCGTCGTAGTCCTGTGCGTACATCATGGATGCAAGACCGATTTGCTTTGTGTTCGAGAGGCAGCTTGCGCCACGGGCCTTTTCACGTGCCTGGGCGAAGACTGGGAAGAGAATGGCTGCAAGGATGGCGATGATAGCAATCACGACCAACAACTCA
>CAIYBQ010000395.1 GCA_903924445.1 uncultured Armatimonadota bacterium
CCAACCAATGCCGCCTCCAGCTCGTGATACATCCCCGCAAGCTGTGTATGACGGGCATCAAGCTCCGGTTCAACCGTACGAAACCCCGGATGCTCGGTAAACCACGTCGCCGCGCGGCGCATCCCCTCGGCGAACCCAATCGATGCCGCAAATCCTGGGACAAAGCGCTTGATCTTGCTGTTATCGAAGACAACACTGATTGCCTTGTCGCCGAGAAGCGTCCCTTCCCAATCTGGATAAGCCTTTGCCAGCGTCTGACTTGAAATCTCAACTGGGATATAAGGGACGTTGAACGCTGCGGCGGCCATTTCATACGCCTGGCGCCAGGTGATGGATTCATCGGATGTGATGTGAAACGCATGCCCAAGGGTTTGCGGATTCCCGAGAAGACCCGCGAGGCCGAAGGCAAAGTCATCGGCGTGGGTGATGGTCCACAGCGATGCACCGTCCCCGGGGAGGATGACTGCCTGCCCACGTTTCATCCTGTCGATGATGGTGTATGGGTGCGCCCAGCTGTTGAGAATCAGCGGGATATGGTGGTCGCCGTAGGTCAGCGATGGTCGGACAGTAACAAGCGGGAAGTTTGTTTCGCGCGCTGCCGCATCGAAGGCTAGCTCTGCGGCGATCTTTTTCCGGCTGTAATCCCAATGCGGATTTGCAAGGGGTGTGCTCTCGGTGATGAACGGGCTGCCCGCAGGTTTTTTATAGCAGCTCGCGGAGCTGATAAAGACATATTGACCTGTTCGGCCCATCCATGTCTCAATGGCCCGTGCTGCATCATCAGCATCAAATGTCAGAAAATCCACCACAACATCAAAGTGCCGGTAGCGCACTTCGCGGGCCAGGTTGCCATCCTCGATGCTAGTGACAAGGATAGGCTCAACGCCATCGGGGAGGGGACGATTTCCACGTGTGACGCACGTCACCGCGTGGCCGCGCTCGAGGAGGAGCTTGGTGACGGATGTCGAGATTATGCCGGAGCCACCAACCAGACAGATTTCCATGGAATGAGTGTAACGCCAGACGATTTGCGGCGGTATGTCTGAGTGACGTTGTAAATGTTTGACGCAAGAAACATCGGGTTTTATACGGGGTCAGCCGTACTATAAATCTGCACATGATGTCAAAATTCACATGTGAAATGTTGATAACTCATTGCTAGTGCAACTAAGGATAGGATAGCAAGTATGGCATCTCCATCGGACCTAAGGCTTCTATCCCTTACGCGCAGGTCTGCAAAGTTTGAGTATGCCTTTTTCGATTCTGCGGATGCCGCGGCGGAAATGCGTGCCCAGATGGACCGGGATGATGACTGGTGCATGGATGTTGGTTCACAGACCATCGATGTCCTTGAGCATGAGCGTTACTTTGTGCACGGGATGCCGATTGAGCTTTCGGATCGATTGCTTGCGCAGCGCCTTTCGACGCTCGATCTTCCGCCGGAAGCGGAGCTTCCGGCATTCCGCAAGCGGTTCCAAACGACCCGTGTCGAGGTTCGTAACACAACGCTGACAGCCGCCACACGCCAGGCCCGGCATGGGGTTTTCCGTGTGCTGACAGTGATGCCAACCGATGGCAACCATCCCGGCGGCAAGCTGCTGGATCATGGGCGTGGAATTGAAGAGTTTGTTTGTCGCACGACGACCGTGCTGTCATCACTGGCTGGGCTTGCGATGTATCCTTTTCACCGTGAGTTTTCTCCGGTGGTCGCCACCGAGTGGGCAGCGCTGTGTCCGGGAGTCAGTGTGATCCGCTCCGATGATGGTGCGCTGCTTACGGAGCCGTGGACGGTGGACATCCTTGCGATAAGTCCTCCGCGGACGCAAGGTCTTAGCGAGCTTGCCCGTGAGGTGTTGTTGACGCAGCGCTTTACGCGGATGCTGTGGATTGCCGGTGCATTTGGCTACGACCGCGTGGTGCTCCCGCCATTTGGAACGGGGGCGTACGGGGCTCACCCCGAGCTGGTTGCAGACTGTCTTGCCCGAGTCATGGTGAGGCCATTTCGGGGCACCTTTGACCGGATTGTGCTTGCCAACCCGGATTGGTCACCGGAACGGCGCTACACCAGGCCGTTTCACCGCAGGTTCCGCCAGCTGACCACCGTTTCGTAGGTGGCCAGCCAGCGAAGGCAATTGCCTTAGCGCAGTAAGGCCTCGTTTAAACCTGCATCCACAGGGACAACATGCCCGGTGGTGAGATAGAACCGCGGGCTTGCCATGATGTAAATGGCTTCCGTAACTTCCTTTGGACTCACACGTCCCTTGAGGAGAGTGCGCTGCGCATAGAACTCAGCGAGGCGCTCGCGCAGCACATCTTCGTCTTCATCATGGTCAAAGTCAATCTTGTACTTCGCAAGGCTTGAAATCACGCGGTCCTTCGGGAACATTTGTGACCCGCTGACCACGGTCGCCGGCGCTACTGCATTGACACGGATGCTTGGCGCATACGTCACCGCCAGCTCGCGGACGAGGTGGTTGACGGCTGTTTTGCTGGTGTCGTACGCGATGGAGCCCTTCTTCGCAACAAGCGCATTTGCACTCGAAACGAGGACGATATCGCCACCTGTCCCCTGACGTAGCAGCGCCTTGGCTCCTTCATCTGCGGCGACAAACGAACCGTAGACGTTGACATCAAAGGTCTTGCGGAACAATGCATCCGGAAGGTTACCGGCTTCATCCGGGGCGAAGAACACCGCCGCGACGATCACGATTGTGTCCAAACCACCATAGCGGAGGGCGGCGGCGGCGTAGAGCTGCTGTACGGATTCACGATTGGTGATATCGACGGCGACACCGACTGCGACATCTTTTCCAAACTCGCTCCGGAGGACCTCTGCCGTTTCTTCAGCAAGATTTGCCTGGATATCGGCACAGACGACGACCGCGCCTTCCGTTAGCACACGGCGGGCAACCGCGCGGCCGATACCGGGACCAGCCCCGACCACAACCACAACACGCCGCGCCATTTCCTTCTCGGCTGGCATCCGCTGCAGCTTCGCCTCTTCCAGCGCCCAATACTCAATATTGAAGGCTTCTTTCGCTGGCAGAGAGACGTAGTTGTCGCAGACCATTTTGGCATCGATATCGGCTGCGGCCGGCGCGAGGTCTCCAAGGCTTGTTGCACCATC
Organism: uncultured Armatimonadota bacterium; assembly: GCA_903924445.1. Lineage (GTDB taxonomy): Bacteria > Armatimonadota > Armatimonadia > Armatimonadales > Armatimonadaceae > CAIRTT01. The sequence goes on from CAIYBQ010000395.1 coordinate 3,128, forward strand.
CATCACGTGGATCGCATTGGTATAGAACTCACCGGTCACGCGTGCTTCGGCGGCATTTTTGCCAAAGCTCAGCAGCCCGACTCCCGGGATCAGAATCACACTCGGATCCGAGCCACGCATCGCCGGGCTCTCGGGCTCACGATTGGCTTCGTAATACGCACGGTAGTCATCCGCATACGCTGGAAGCGCAGCCTGTGCAGCAGCGATTAGGTCTTCGGTCGTACCCGTGGTGACATCCCACTCGACCAACATCGGCTTGACTTTCGTCCGCAGGAAGTGGTCTGGACAGCTCGTTCCGCGCGCCGCAAGCTTTGCGACATCGGTGGAGTTTACGAACTCCAACACATCCTGTGTCGCGTGATAATGCATCACCGGGCGCTTACCGCTGGCCTTTGTGAATGCCCCGCGGAGAACAGGCGCGACCGCAGCGACAAGGGCATTACGGTCATCACGGGTGGCTGCAACCTGCCCACCAAAACGTGCCGTGCCGCGGGCTTCAATCCGTGGGACGACGAATTTCCCGATGGCATCCAAGACACGTAGCGTGCTCACATAGGATTCACGGCTGGTCGCTCCCCAGGTGAAGAGACCATGCGAGCCAAGAATCACACCATCACAGCCTGGATTTTGCGCAATGGCGCTCTCAAGCCACAATCCCAGCTCAAAGCCCGGGCGCTTCCATGGCAGCCAGACGAGGTGGATGCCTTGCTCATCGCGAAGTCTTTCGAGGAGGGCTGGTCCATTTGCGGATGCGGCAAGCGCAATCGCCCAGTCCGGGTGGAGGTGGTCGACGTGGCGCTCAGGGACAAATGCGTGGAGCGGCGTATCAATCGATGGTGCCGTGCTGTTTTGCCCGAATGCGCAGAGGGGGTACAGCGCAACCATCTCATCTTCAAAGTCCAAGCCCCGGTAGCGGGACTTCAGTGCTTCCAGCTTGTCCTGGTAGAGCGTCGCAAAGCCCGAGCGCTTGATGGTCCCAAGGTCGCCGCCGGAACCTTTGACCCAGAGGACATCGACGGTCGAGCCAGTGATGGGATCGATACCGGAAATCTTCGCGGATGTGTTTCCGCCGCCAAAGTTGGTCAGGCGTGGGTCGCTGCCGAGGAGGTTTGAGCGGTAGCGGAGGAGCTCAGGTTCATCCATCGATGCCGCGAGCGTGTCATCCCACTTGTCTTCCAGGTAATCGAGTTGCATGTACATCTTCCAGACCGGGCATCGCCCGGGAGCGTTTCATTGTGTTCATTATTCTAACGCGCATCGATGGGCGTTATTCTCCGTAAAGCATCCGGGCCACCGGAGGGTTCTTTAATAAATCCGGCTTTCTTATGCAGCTGACGCACCCGCTGGATGGTGATTCAAGGTAAAACACCCCTTGTGTCAGCAGTTATGTCTCCGCGGGATGCCGCACAGGAAAAGCGGACCCGGATGATCCTCGAAGGGCCAATCGGGTTGGGCGTCTTATTTATCGCCCTTCCAAGTGTGGCCACGATGCTGCTTCACACCATCAATGGATTCCTCGATCGTTTTTTTGTGTCTGGACTTGGCACGCCCGCGATGGCTGCGGTCAGTATCTGCACAACGCTGATCTTTACGGTTGGCTCGGTGTCGATGGCCATCTCGACCGCCGCCAGCGCCCTCATTGCGCGTGCCGTGGGAGCAGGCGATATCGATGAGGCACGGAATGCACTGCGCTACTGCCTGACATTGATGCTCATTCTGGCGGTTGCCATTGACATCGGCTTGATTGTTCTTGCCGAACCCCTCCTTCGGATGCAAGGTCTTCGGGGAGCATCTCTTGCCGCTGGAAAGCAATATCTGTTGTTCGCGGGTATTGGAATTCCATTCGGTTTCATGATGTTCGTTCAGGCGGGAGCGTTCCGGGGGCTTGGCGACACCGTCCGGCCACTCTACGTAACGATAGGGTCCATCGTTGTACACGCCGCCCTGAATGCTGTCCTTATCCCTGGACATTTGGGCTTTCCAAAGCTGGGCGTTGTCGGCGGCGCGCTTGCGTACAGCTGCTCCGTCATCGTCGCAACAGCCCTTCAATACTTTTTTCTTAGAGGCTCTGTTCTGCAAGAGGGTCTGAAAATCACAACCCTCCGGATACCGAAAGACTGGCTACAGCGCATTAACCGGATCGCGGTCCCGGCAGGTGGACAGCAGCTGCTTCGAACAAGCTCGATGCTCTTTCTCCAAGGAATCCTTGCCAATAAATCAGGTGAAATCGCCGTCGCCGCACTCGGTGTTGGCCTTGTGGCGGAGTCCATCGCATTCATGCCTGGCTTTGCTTACTCGATCGCGGCCACTGCGTTTGTCGGACAAAATCTCGGCGCACAGAATGCCAAGCGTGCAACGGCGGCTGGCTGGATGGCGATGTGGCAGGCCGTTGGTGTGATGTCCGTGATGGGCATTGTCTTCGTAATCCTCGCAAGGCCATTTGCAGAGCAGTTTGCGACGGGAGCCGATCGCGATGCGCTCATCAAAATGGTTGTCACGTACCTCCAAATTGCCCTGATTAGTGAGCCATTCCTTGCGGTCGCGATGGTCCTCTCCGGCGCGCTCCAAGGTGCAGGGGACACCCGCGACCCAACGATTGCCGTTGCCGTCACCAACTTTGGTGTTCGTTTACCACTTGCGTATGTATTTTTGGTGATGTTTGGGACGACTGGCTGCTGGTGGGCGATGACGCTATCGACGATGCTGCAGGGTTTGGTCGTGGCATGGATGTACCAGCGGGGTCACTGGAAACGACTTCATATTTAGTCGCATCGACGTTAATCAACGTCTGTTGGTGACTCTTGGATATCGGCTGTATCCTTATTCGGTCGGATTGCTACTGTAAATGGTTGCGAATTTGGAACTCAAACCCGGATTGGTAAGGTAATTGCAGTATCAGATGCGTGGTGTGGTTAATCACACCGTTAATGTGAGGAGAATCCCCTTGAAGCGTTCCATGAACAGCAATGTCACGTTTGCAGCCGTAGGAGCTGCGTTTACGGCTCTCGCCCTTGCCGGGTGTGGTGGTGAATCGTCATACTTCACCGTCGGCGGACAACAGGTGTCCAAAGATGAATACATCAAGAAGCTCGAGCGACAGCCTGTCTCGCTTCCAAATGGCGCATCCCTGACAACAGAGCAATACGTTGTCGACCTTATTGTTTCAAACCGCATCATCATGGCGGAAGCCGCAAAGATGGGCGTTACGCCATCCGATGGCGATGTTGACATGCTCTTCAATGCACAAAAAGCGCGTTTTGAGAACATCAACCCAGGCAAAACCTATGACACCCAGCTCGCAAAGCAGGGCATCTCGGCTGCCGAAATGAAGGATGACATCCGTGGACAGCTGGCTGAAGCCAATGTCTTTGCAAAGTTGATCAAGTTCAATGAGAACGAAGTCAAGATGCAATACACGAAGATGAAGGACATGATGGCGCTGCCTCCACGCACCCAGGTCCGCCTCATTCTCCGTGACCCGAAGAACATGGCTGACTCCGAGGCTGTTGTCAAAGCCGCCGGCACCGATGCGAAGAAGTACGAAGCCGCAGCAAAGCAGCTCAACATCATCCCTGAGCTGACACAAACATCCGGTCTTCGCGTTCTGCCAAATGCATCCATTCCAAAGAGTGTTTCCTCCAAGGTTGAAGCCGCTGCAGAAGGCACCATCATCGGACCAGTCGACTGGGTGATCAGCCCAACACAGACCTTCCGTGGATGGATTCGTATTGAGAAGAAAATCCCAGCCTTCAGCCTTCCACCGGATCAGGAAATGGCATTTGTGCGCCTCGGCTTGATTCAACAGAAGGCAATGGACCCGGCAAATGTCGGCCTCCGGACCCAGATTCTCAAGCAAAAGGGCACCATCTCGTTTGATACCAAGGACACCGGCGTTTCTGCTGTGTGGGCTGGTATCAAGGAAACGGCAAACGAGATTCAGGCTCCTCTGCAGGCAACAGGCGCTCCAGCCGGTATGCCAGCAGGCGCCGCACCAGCGGGTGCTGCTCCAGCAGGTAAGTAAGCCTTCGTGATCTACTGTGTGGGTCTTGGTCCAGGGGATGTCAACGCACTCCCGGCCAAGGCCCATACGCTTTTAACCAGCAACCTTCCCATTCTCCTCCGCACTCAGCGGCATCCCTGCACCGAAGCAGGACCCCTCGCTGAACATTTCGCATCCAGAGGCCCGGCAAATGTCATCCCTCTCGATGATGAATATGAAACTGGCCGCACCTTCGAAGAAACCTACGATGCCATCGTTGAGCGAGTGCTCCGTACACACGCCACACGGGGTGACATCGTCTATGCTGTCCCTGGCCACCCGCTCGTCGGCGAAACCACCGTCCGCATCCTGCTCGAGCAGGCTGCCATCGAACACATCGACATCAAGATTGTCGGAGCGCCATCGTTTGTGGATGCCTGCCTTGAAGC
>CAIYBQ010000396.1 GCA_903924445.1 uncultured Armatimonadota bacterium
GAAAGAAGAAAGGCCGTGCTGCTTGCGCAGCACGGCCTCCTGCCGGATGGGGGATCCGGGAGGTTGGATTAGTTACAGCCTGCGTATTCGCCGGTTGTCCAGAGGCAGAGGTCTCCAACAGCCTTCTTGTACTGGATAGCCTTAGCATGGCCATCGACAAAGATCGCGTTGATCGTTCCCGTGTGACGACCAGACATACGCTTAAGTGCTGTCGCTGCATCTACAGTTCCACCGCTTGCACTCCAGCCACCGTTACCGAGATTCTTCCAGTAAGACTTGTACTGGGATCCCTGTGTGTTGACATAGGTCTGCATTGCCGTCAGCTCGTCAGCCGTGAACTTATTGGTCTCAAGGAGACCAGACTCATTCATGATGTCAGGGACGAGGCCATAGTAGGAAGCATCTGCGACCAAGATTACACCAGCTGGGCGGCTAACACTGGCGCCAGCAACGGTTGCTGGGTTACCACTAGCATCTGCGAATGGACCTGCTGGGCTCATCCATGCATCGTTGTGACCATAGGAGTTTTGTCCACCGTAGTTAACTCCAACAGCACCTGGTGCATTGAAAGTTACCCGAGTTTTGTCACCAGGGACAAATGCACTCGGATTACTTGGGCACTTAAACAGCTGATAGTTCTTGACATATGGTTGAAGCAGGTGAACCCAGTAGTAGCGCATCGATGAGTTCGCGTCATAGGCTGCGGCCGCAGGATCGCCAGCGTACTGTGGACAAGGCTGGAATGCACCGGCTGCGTCACGGCAGTTGAAGCGGTGTGGGTAGTAGCTCTCATCGTAGTCCTGAACGTACATCATGGTAGCAGTACCAATCTGCTTCAGGTTGGACAAACAGCTTGCTGCACGGGCCTTCTCCCGTGCCTGAGCGAAGACAGGGAAGAGGATTGCTGCGAGGATAGCGATGATTGCGATTACGACTAAAAGTTCAATCAGTGTAAAAGCGTTCCGGTGGCTGCGGATTGCGTTCATGAATATTTTCTCCGTGTTTGGCACAACACAGGACTAACCTGCGCTGTTACAACGTCAGCAAGGATACGGGATAACATTGGTGGCTCCGGTCAGTGTGACAGGTTTTGTTCAAAAATAAGTGTATTGGCTGGTCTTCCTATGATGCCATAAGCAGTGGTGCTGTGGTTCTTTGTTCGTGAATTTCGTTTGGTGTATTACCTCCTAAGGATGCGTGTGGCCGGATGCTGTTGTAATTCTCGATGTACCTACGTATGCTCCGTTTTGCATCTGCTACTGAATCATAAGCCTTGAGATAGACCTCTTCGTACTTCAACGAGCGCCAGAAGCGCTCGATAAAGATGTTGTCTGTCCAAGCTCCCTTGCCATCCATGCTGAGCTTTGCTCCGGATTCGGTAACGGCTGCGACAAAAGCATCAGATGTAAACTGCGAGCCCTGATCCGTGTTAGTGATGCCTGGTGCGCCGTGTAATCTAAGGGCTTCGTTATAAGCTTCTACGCAGAAACTGGCATCAAGAGTGTTGGAGATAACGCTTGACAGAATCTTTCTGCTGTAAATGTCCATCACGCCCGCCAGATAAAGGAAGCCTTTGGCCATCGGAATATACGTGATGTCCATCGCCCAGACCTGATTTGGTTCGGTAATCGCAAGGTTCCGCAGGAGGTAAGGGTAAATCTTGTGCCCTATATGCCGGATGGTCGTTCGAGGCTTTCTATAGATGCAGTGAATCCCCATTCTGCCTCGAAGGGTTGTGCAATGACGCCGCCCAATCGAATAACCCATCTTCATCAGGCGGTGGCGAACTTTTCGACTGCCCCAGGCAGGGTTTTCCATGTGAAGGGAGTCAATCTCTTTCATCAGGGTCAGCTCTGCCTGTGATAAAGCCTTAGGCTCACGGTAAATCGTTGTCCGGTGAATCTTCAATGCCCTGCACTGCTGAACCAATGGGAGATTGTGTTTACGGATAATCATCTTTTTGCGCTCAGCAATCCCGCTTTGACGAGCGCACTTTCTAAAAAATCATTCTCCAAGGTGAGTCTGCCGATCTTCGCCTCCATCTTCTCGATGTTGGGAGCCGGGGTTCCATCCGCCTTTTCGCCAAAGGCCTCACTGCTACGCTCAAGGAGTTGAGCTTTCCAAGCCGTCACTTGGTTAGGATGAACTTCAAACTTTTCTGCAATCTCCGCAATCGTTTTGTCACCCCGAAGAGCGGCAACAGCCACTTGGGCCTTGAACGTTGCTGAGTGTGTACGACGTGGTCGACGTGCCATAACTGTAGTCCTTTTCATCGGTATACGACCGATTGTCATGACCAGCCAACACACTTATAGAACTGTCGATTTAAA
>CAIYBQ010000397.1 GCA_903924445.1 uncultured Armatimonadota bacterium
CGGTCCACACACCGACCCGACCGAAGCGCAGGTCCGCTGGCAGGTGAATGCAAGCCTCGTTTACGGCGCAAAGGGCTTGCTCTACTTTTGCTACTTCACCCCCGGCGGGGATGAGTTTCCAAAGGGCGGCGCGATCATCGGACAGGATGGTCTGAAAACCCACCACTACGTACAGACCAAGCGCATAAACAAAATGCTGCAGTCGTACGGAAAGGTACTGATGGACTGTACATCCACGGATGTCGCTCAGATCATGCCGGGGGATACGCCATCCGAAAAGCTGCGGCAGAGCGGTATCCGCGATATCAAACGCGACAGAGTTGACCCGCCACATGACTATCTTGTCGGCACATTTAGGCACAAAAGAGGGCGCCGCGCCGTGATGTTAATGAACAACCGCTTTGCCTACAGTGCATGGCCAACGGTGGAATTCGATGTCCGCTCCGGTCAGCGTGTGGTCGAGATTGATCCGGAAACCGGGCGTGAAGTTCCTCTCCATGATGCCAGCCCGGCCATGGCTGGGGTGCAGCTCCCCCTCCTGGATGGCGGTGCGCGGTTGTTTCTTGTTGGATAACCGTCGCAACCGTCATCAGTAAGACCGAATTCGTACAACGTTTCGTGCTCGTATATACTTGATTGACTCCCAATCAGGTGATGATGACTGCCATGACAACGTTTGCACACTTCCGCCGAGTAACTCTGCTGACCATTTGGATGATGATGGTGGCTGCGGCCGCTTTCTTCCCAGCTCGGGCAGATGCACAGACCTACCGCTACCACACCCAAATCGGGTCACGCGGCTCGATGTGGTTGTTCAACCCTAGTGGACTCACATTTGATGCAGCGGGCAATATCTACGTAGCTGATACGGGCAACTCACGTATCCGCAAGTTTGACAAAAACGGCAACCCGCTCAAAGAGTGGGGCGTAAATGGCTCATCCGAGGGGCAGCTCAAGTACCCGGAAGGCATCGTCCTCGATTCGCAGGGCAACCTCTATGTCGCCGATACGTGGAATCACCGCGTGGTCAAGTACTCCACCAATGGGGATGTCCTCCTGACCTTTGGCGTGGATGGTTACGGTCAGCAGCAGATCAAGTTTGCAGAGAACATCGCTATCGATGCCGATGACAACATTTACATCAGCGACAACTGGGGCAACCGTATCCAGAAGTTTGACAAAAACGGCGTCTGGATCCAGCAGATCGGCGGCCCGGGGAGCTCGGCGGGACAATTCAACGGTCCATATGGCTGTATTGTTGATAAGAAAACCGGGCATCTGTATGTCGTCGACACAGGCAACCACCGAGTGCAGAAGTTCCTCCTCGATGGCACATGGGTCAAGTCATTTGGCGGTAACGGCAGCCTCGATGGCCAGTTCAAATCCCCAAAAGGCATCGGTATTGACCATAACGGAAATGTCTACATCGGTGATAACGACAACCACCGCATCCAAAAATTCACTTCAGAAGGCGTCTTCCTCTCAAAGTTTGGTACGCAGGGGACGACAGAGACCGACCTCTGGTATCCATATGGCATTGGTTTTGATGCGGCGGGCCGCGTCTATGTCTGCGACATGTGGAATGGCCGTATCGCGATCTGGATCACGGATGACACTGCGGCACCAACGACCACAGCAACCACAAGCGTCGCGCCAAATGATTTTGGGTGGTTCCGCGTCCCGGTAAACGTCCAGCTCACCGCCAAGGATGACACCGTCGGGCTCGGTATCCGTGACTTGGTCGTGGCCATTAACGCCGATGCACCGACAACGCACAAA
>CAIYBQ010000398.1 GCA_903924445.1 uncultured Armatimonadota bacterium
AGCGTAGGTGACGTCACGGCGGTTTTGACGTGTACTGCTGAGGGGAAATCGACATAGCATCGCATGCAGACGTGGCGCTTTCATCTGCCGAAGGGGTGATTTGTTTTCGTAAAATTTGGTGGCTGTTGTACGGATGTGACAACAATTTGAATGCATCGATGGATCGTCACATTGGTGATTTTCAAGTGGTAAATGTGCGTGAAGAGTAGGCGTCGTTTTGGCGGTAGTGACGTGTAATGCTAAGCGGAAAATGGACCCGACTGTTTCCAATTGTTCGTCCGATGAAACGAGTAATATCTCAAATACTTACCAGTTGGTCAATAAAACGCCGATTCCTGCGTGGTTGTTCCATGCGATTTACATCGGGTGCAAGATTGCTTGCGGTTATACTCCCGCCATGGCCGTCACCATCGTGGAAATCGCAAAGCGGGCTGGAGTCTCACACTCCACCGTTTCACGTGTGTTGAATAACACATCGGATGTCATTGCAAAGGACACCCGTGAGCGTGTTCTGACCATCGCGAAAGCCATGGGCTACGTGCCAAACCTTGCCGCGCGCAGTCTCCGTGATGCACGAACACGCATGATCACGGTTTTTGCTGCTGGACCGGATGACTTCTGGCTGGGAGCGAACCCAACGATTATCACCGCGGCTGCGAATGCCTTCCGGGATGCGGGTTACGAGTTGTTTTGCTCATTTGGGGGAAGTGCCGAGTCTACGCGAATGCCGGCGTGGCGCTTTGATGCCGCCGTCTTACTCGACAGGGTCCCGGATGACCTCCGCCACCAGCTTCGAGCACAAAATACGCCCTATGTGGTGATCAATGACATCGTGGATGAAGATGCCTTAATCTTTCCCGATGATGCACAGGGCACCGAATTGATGTTGGAGGAGCTCTACAGTCTAGGGCACCGCAAGATCAGCTTTGTCAGCCCTGGGAGTTGGTATGTTGGGCACCACTCTATTGTTGCTCGCCAGGCAGCGTTTACTGCATTTATGCAATCCCACGACCTGCCGCATTCGCTTGCGCTGGAAGATCGCATTGTTAGTGAGGACATGGATGGCTGGCTGCGTGATCAGTTAGAGGTTGGCGTTACGGCATTTATTGCGAATGACCACCACACGGCGATTGTCCTGATGTCGGCTGCGGTGCGTTTGGGTGTGCGGATTCCGGATGACTTTAGTTTGATGTGCTTCAACGATGAGTTTCCACTTTCACTGCTGGAGCCACCTGTAACCTGTGTCTCCCTCAATTCAGAGCTGCTTGGGCGTACGGCTGCTCTGTATTTGCTCAGCCTCCTAAGCGACAAGGAGCAGGCGTTGGCGCATGTCACGCGCATCCCTTACCGGCTTGTTTCGAGGAACTCAACCGCCGCGAATTAGGATGGCGAGGATGCTTGTTAAGCATTCCATGAACCTGACAACACTACGCGTAACCGCTGTTGATTTTTGCATTTGCAACAGTCAAAGTAGAATTTAGAAAAATAGGTGTCCCTGCTATATTGGATGTGTATAAAACCCGTATTTTCTCGAGTGATGGTCTATTAAAACGCCGGTAATGTTTCTGTGTAATGTCGTCAATAAGGTGACATACGGATGCTTGCGATGCGGCATTCAGATGGAGACAAAATGAAGAAAGTACTCTTGGGTGCGGTAGCAGCGATTGCTATTACGGGCGCAGCCAATGCACAGTTTGGGACCTGGTACACAGATCAAGGCGCTTGGGCGGCTGCGGTCTCAAGTATTCAGACCGAAAACTACACGAATATTGTGTCGGGCGCTAACAATGTTGCATCGTCGTTCGGTGGACTCGTTACGTCGACTTCGTACCAAACTGGTCTTATGCCAGCTACGGTCGGTTTCACAACCGTTGATGCATCTGCACCAGTGAACTTCAGTTTTACGAGTGGAAATGCGTTTGCATTCGTAGGTGGTGTATCTGATATCACTTTCAGTTCGGTTCCTGGCAACCTTGCAGTTACCGTCAGCGATGGCGGTACGTATACCTTTGGTAGCACGAACCCATTCTCATTCCTCGGTTACGTCAGCAACGCGGCATCCCTGTCGAGCGTTGGCGTGACCGGACCTTTGAGCAACTACCTCCAGTTCAGCAGCTTCTCTCTTGGAAATGCTGCGCAGAACCCAGGTGGCGGCAACGGCGGCGCAGTTCCTGAGCCAGGCACCGTTGTCTCGATGGGCCTCCTCGGAGCTGGTGTGCTTGGACTCGTTGTCCGCTCACGCCGTCGTATCTCCAACTAGTTAGTTCTTCGTAGAAGACATC
>CAIYBQ010000399.1 GCA_903924445.1 uncultured Armatimonadota bacterium
ACGCAAAATTGCATTATGCCTCCAGCCATTGTGTCCTGTCTGAAGGCATTCTACGGTGTTGATGTGTGACTGTTTATTACGTTAGGCTGCGAGCTGAACTGATTCCTCGACATCCACATTTGTAGGCTGGTTACTGGAAACCGCAAACGTTGCGGTTTCATTTGTCGCGGTAGCCATGCCATCCTGGAGTCCGCCATCTACAACCGTCAGCACTGGATTCTGAGCCGTAGCAAATGATGGGTTGCTGGCAACGCCAAACGCTGGCATCGGGATAATGTTGCCGCTGGTCGCAAGGTTCGGCTGGAACATCGCGGTTGTCGCATCGAAGTCGTGTCGCAGCGCCGCTGTGATTCCGCTTGCAAATCCCTTGATGGCTTGCAGACCTTGTAGCTTTCCCTTCATCAGGTTTTGGAACAGTGGTGCTGCTGCATAGCATGCGAATTCGTGGATCATGCACGGGATGTCATTGTAGTGTCCGGCGCGGATGAGCTTTGTGTGCATCGCCGCGATTCCGTGGAATGCATTTCGCATCAGGCGTGCGCCTTGCTTGTGGGTCCGGAAGCCGTAGTGGATGACTGCGGATTCGGGAGTTTCTTGTACGGTATGTCCGGCTACGATGCAGCGGACAGTTAGGTCGTAGTCGATACACGCTCGGAAGTCACCACCGGGGCCCATTTCCGGGTCAAAGCCACCGAGAGCCATCACTGGGGAGCGTCGGATGGCGCAGTTAGCACCGATGCCACGTGTGTTGCGTCGTTCCCAGAGGGATGTGATCACGCGGTCTTGTCCACATTCATAGACTGGGATAAAGCCTTCGGTTGGATCAAAGTCCGCTGCAAGAACATCCCCGTAGATGAGAACCGTGTTCTCGTCTTTGGTGAATCGCTTTGTGTATGCAGTAATCCAGTTATCACAGACTTCCGTGTCGTCATCGGTGAGGATTACGATTTCGCTGTCCATTTGCGCAAGTGCAAGGTTTAGTGCCTTCCCCTTGCCTTTGGATGAGACACGCATATAGCTGATGAATGGGTCTTGGAGGTAGGGCATGAGGGCCATGTAGGTGTCATCGTTTGAGCTTTGATCAACGATTACCAGCTCATCCAGCTGTCCCTGTAGGCGCTTAATGGACTCGATGGTCATCACGATGGACGGACCCCGGTCAGCGGTAGCGATGAGAGCGGCAACACCAGTTTTGTTAGTAGACATCAGAACCTCAACCCGAACGTAGTGATGTCTACTGGTGCAACTACTGTGCCAATGGTGCGTCAACTATGTGAAGTTGTTGACTTAGCATATTTCCGATGGAACTGCGATCATGTAGATTTGATGAGTTCGTACCGGACACCGAGCATCCCTCTCTCGCCAGGGGGGATAACCCACATCACAATATCCATTTCGGTTTCTGTCGTGCTAATCTGGATATCCCATCCCCAATCGGGTCCATCTGGTGCTGGGAATGTGCCTGAAAGCATCACTACATTGCTTTCCGTTACCCGACCAGTCAGCTGCATCACGGTATCGTCGTTGTGCCAGCTGTCAATCCACCATCCTTGTGCATCTGCAAGATCCGTTGATAACGAAAATCCAAGTTCGCCTTGCTGTGCCTCGCCGGATGCTGTCCAGTCATACGAAAGTACGAGGGACTTACCACGTGCTGCGAGGCGTGCATCCAGCCATACATCGGAGGAAATGGCATCCGCATCCGGGCCCGGCCACACCGTTTTTGTCCCCTTCCATCCACCGGTAGCCTGCTTAAATGCATCCGTTAGTGCCATGCTATTTATCCATTCCGATGCGTTGTTGTTTCACGTGAAACATTTTGCCCTCGGTTCTCATCCCCTTGATAGCATACGTCTGTGCAGCTCTACAAGCGTTTGTCGATGGATCAGGGGACTGGTAAGTGGTTACAGTGGCGCCACGGAGGTGTAACCGCAACTGAGATTGCTAAGGCTGTTGGCGGAGGGCAAGGGTGGCTGAGTGTCCGTAATGACAAGCTTTCCCCGATGCCTGCCGATACGGGGCAGCCATTTACACTTGGGCGCGGTGGTGACAGTGCGATGCAGCTCGGTCACATTTTGGAACCTATCGCGCGTGCAGCGTATGAGCGCGCGCACGGTGTTTCGCTAGAGCCGGCCTGTATCGAGTCGCTGACTCACCCGCACCGGCGGGCATCCTTGGATGGACTTTCATCCTGTGGGATGCATGCGGTTGAAATCAAGTGTGGGGCCAGCATGGTGCGGTCGTGGCGAGATAAACGCCTTGTCCAGTCATCGATTCGCAGGCAAATGCAGTATCAACTGGCGCTCCTCGGACTCGATTCGCTGACTTTGGTTTTATACCACGCGATGCCGACGGAGTCTGGCGAGCTACAGCAGGTCATCCGGATGATGGATTACTGCGGGATACGGCAGCCAGATTGGCAGGGTGGGCCGTATTTTGTGGAGATTGAGCGTGATCCTGTTGTGAGTGAGCATTTGCTCGGGCAGGCGGATCGCCTTTGGGATGAGATCAGCCGTATCAAATTGGGTGCACAGCCAACTTTGTTTGACTTCTAGGTGACAAAGAAAAACCCCCAGCGCGGAGCGCTGGGGGTTCCTTCGATTTTCGTTAGGCCCTGGTGTCGACTACGACGGTATTTGCCATCGAATCGTGCCATCCCTGCTTCTTCTCATTGAAGAACGCAGCAATAAAGCCTGCATAGCAAGGTAGTGCAGAGAGAATCTTTCCAAAATAGCGTCCGGTGGCCTGCCCAAAGCTGATTGGGTAGCCATCCGTGTCGAGAACCATTAGACCTAGTGCCATCTTGCCAAGCGTTGCACTCTTTGGTGAGCTCTCCATGAGTGCAAAGTAGAGCCAAGAGATAACGACTCCCAGAATATTACCAATAAGGCTTGCAACAACTTGGATTCCATCAGGGTCCTTGCCTTGCATGGAGGCGGCAACGATTAGTCCTACAACGAATCCCAGTGGAACCGAAATTGCTGATACGACGATTCCGTCGATGAACATTGCTGCAAAGCGTTTTATTGGTGCGGCGTACTGGTAAGTACCCTCAGACTGGTTTTGATCGTACATCCATAAACCTCTACACTGTACAAAGGTGATGCATCATAACAGATGCGATCAATATGCTAGGCGATCAACCCTTGAAAAATCATGCACCTGATGGGAGTGGTTCCACATCAGGTGCAGGGGGCATCTTGGTTTCGTTAGGACCTAGTTGACGAGATCAGCTGGGGATGACAGTGTTCCCCGGATGGCTGTCGCTGCTGCAACCTGTGGGCTGACGAGGTGGGTGCGGCCCCCCTTGCCCTGACGGCCTTCAAAGTTACGATTCGATGTACTTGCGCAGCGCTCTCCTGGCTGCAGAATGTCCGGGTTCATCCCAAGACACATCGAACAACCCGGCTCACGCCACTCAAATCCAGCATCGATGAAAACGGTATGCAGCCCTTCTGCCTCTGCCTGCTTCTTCACAAGTCCGGAGCCCGGGACAACAAGCGCGCGTGGAACGGAGACTTTGTGGCCCTTGATGACGCCAGCCGCTGCGCGGAGGTCTTCAATGCGGCCATTCGTACAGGAGCCAATCCATACGGTGTCCACCTGGATGGAACGGAGAGGCGTGCCCGCCGTAATACCCATGTAGCTAAGCGCCTGCTCACAGGCCCGCTTGTCGCTCGTGATTGTGAAGTCATCCGGGCTTGGGACCACAGCACTCAGCGGTGCAACTTGTCCTGGGGATGTTCCCCAAGTCACATGGGGTTGGATGAGGGATGCATCCAGAATGACTGTCGTGTCAAACGTTGCAGCTTCGTCGGTTTTAAGCTCGGCCCACACTGCGACCGCCTTGTCCCACTCAGCATCGGCTGGCGCATATGGGCGACCCTTTAGGTATGCAAATGTGGTCTCGTCTGGAGCAATCATCCCGGCGCGTGCACCCGCCTCGATCGACATATTGCAGACCGTCATGCGGCCTTCCATCGAGAGGTTGCGGATCGCATCGCCGGTGTATTCGACGACATAACCCGTTGCGCCAGCGGTGCCGATTTTGCCGATGATGGCCAAAATGATGTCCTTAGCCGTGGCATCCGGGTGGAGAGTGCCTTCCAAGCGGATCTCCATCGTCTTTGGAGTCGTCTGTTGGAGACACTGGGTTGCGAGGACGTGTTCTACTTCGCTCGTACCGATACCGAATGCGAGGGCTCCGAAGGCTCCGTGTGTGGATGTGTGGCTGTCTCCACAGACGATGGTTTGGCCTGGCTGTGTGTAACCAAGCTCAGGCCCCATCACGTGGACAACACCCTGTCGTTCAGAATGGAGGTCATAAAGCGTTACGCCAAACTCTGCGCAGTTGGTCGCAAGCGTTTCGATCTGTTGGAGTGAAATCGGATCAACAATCG
>CAIYBQ010000400.1 GCA_903924445.1 uncultured Armatimonadota bacterium
CCTACACTCTTTCCCTACACGACGCTCTTTCCGATCTCCGAAAATCAGGCGGATTTAAGTCCACATCGATTGCGCGCCGCCGTGCAGCATTGTCATCATTTTGTCGCTATCTCCGCCGTCAGGGCTACATTCCAAACAATCCTGTGACTGCGGCCGGCAGAACACGTGCAGTCAAAGCAACGCTTCCAAAAACGCTGAATGAGGCTGAGGTTGTTCGCCTCTTACAAGCCCCTGACCGGACGACAGTCAAGGGTATTCGTGATGCGGCGATTCTAGATGTTATGTATTGCTGCGGCTTGCGTGTCTCGGAGTGTGCTGAACTCCGCTGGCATTCAGTGGATATGTCTGCTGGCTGGCTCAGGATTCTGGGCAAGGGTGACAAGGAGCGGATGGTCCCGGTGGCAGCGACATCGCTTGTCCTCTTTGAGCAGCTACGAAACACCGCAGCGGCTCCACCTTCGCGAACATCCAGTGTCTTCGGTCTAACCCGGTCACAAATATGGAGGCTTGTTAAGCGCTACAGCGTCAGTGCCGATCTCCCCCGGCATCCAAGTCCCCATTGGCTCCGTCACAGCTTTGCAACGCATTTGCTCAATGGTGGAGCTGATATTCGGATTATTCAAGAGCTGCTGGGCCATGCCCGTATTACGACAACGCAAATTTACACACATGTTGCGCTCGATCGTTTAAGGAGTGTGTATAAGCTGACGCATCCGAGAGCGTAGCGATGGCAAAGAAAAGCCCGCCCCTGCGGTAGCAGGGGCGGGCTGGACGTTTCTGTAAATAGGTTACTTCTTTACGTTTACCGCTGGTGGGTTCAGCGTAATCGTTGCCTTCTGGACCAAGCCTTGCAGCCACTGCTGCATACCAGAGCCGGTTGTCGTAAGTTTCTTGATCTCTTCCGCCTTGAACTTCGCCTTTTCAGCGGCAGTTGCTTCCTTGCCACGCTTGATCAGCTTGAGGACATGGAAACCATACTGCGTCTTGACCAATGGGCTGATTTCACCCTCTTTGGCTAGGTTAAACGCCGCAGTCTCAAATTCAGGGACCATCATGCCCGTACGGCCGAACCAAGGCAGTGCACCACCTTCAGCACCGGATGCTTTGTCATCAGAGTACTTCTTAGCAGCATCTTCAAAGGTCATCTTGCCGGCCTTTACATCAGCAACGATACCTTCGAGGCGCTTACGCTGCTCATCTTCCTTCTTCTTCTGGTCATCTGGAGACAATGGCTTACCATCTGGTCCAGGCTGGTTCATCGTGAGGAGAAGGATATGCTCAACCTTGACCTGAGCATCCAGAGTTGGAACCTGCTTCTCAACCTGCTTGGCATAGGCCTTCTGCGACAAAATCTGCAGGCGAACGCCCCACTCAACTTCAGCCTCGGTCAGACCATAGCGTGCGGTGATCTCATTGAAGGTCTGTGGGCTTCCCGTCTGGGATGCCATATTTGCAACAATGCGCTGCTTCTCAGTCTTCACCTTCTCGGCAAGATCTTTAGCATCAATGGATGCACCTGCCTTGCGGGCTTCTTCCTCAATAATGGCGTACTGAATCAACTTTTGTACTGTGTCACGTGCACCGGTTCGGTTAATGAGATCAACGAGTTCCTGGGTCGTGATGTCTCGGTTGTTTACACGAGCGACGATTGTTGATGGAAGCACGACTTTCTTTGGAGCGACAACGGTGGGTTTTACCGGAGGCTTTGCGGAAGGCTTCGCTGCTGGCTTCTGTGCACTGGATGCTGTAGCGAGCAAGCCAACGAGTGCCAATGTGCTAAAGATGGACAAATTCTTCATGTCTAATAACCTATACGTCATAAAACAAGTTCAGCGCACCGTATTAGTGCGCTGAACTCTCCGTCAACTACTCTGCTTCGACATCTACTGGGATATCTGCAATGGCCTCAAGGGTATCGTCTACGACAACATCCCCCATCAGCTCGCTGAGATCGATGTCTCCACCAAGTGCTGCTGCTGCATCATCAATGGACAGGATCTCATTCCGTCCGGTACCACCGGTGCCACCATCGATGTCTGGAATCTCAGGGATGTCCAGAACACCGATTGCCCGTCCATCTTCCGTAACAACTTCAATTGCACGGTAGGTAGGCAAGCCGGTTCCCGCTGGGATAAGGCGTCCGATGATGACGTTTTCCTTGAGTCCAACGAGGTGGTCACGCTTTCCACGAACGGCAGCTTCGGTCAGAACACGAGTGGTCTTCTGGAAGCTGGCCGCTGAGAGGAAGGATTCCGTGTTCAACGATGCATCCGTGATACCCATCAGAACCGGAGCAGCGATTGCGCGCTGACCAGGCACCGACATCTCGTCCTCGGTATGGATATCGTGGTCGCGGACCACAATACGTCCCTGGCTCTCGAGCATGATGTTCAGCTCTTCACGACGCTTGTTAGCATCGGTGAGCATCAACTTGTCGACAACCTGTCCTGGAAGGAACTCGGTAGCTCCAGCCTTGACAACCTTTTGCTTACGGGACATCTGGCGGACGATGACTTCAATGTGCTTGTCATTGATGTCCACACCCTGTTGCTTATAGACCGTTTGGACTTCACGAACGAGGTATTCCATAAGGCCATCCGCGCCGTTGAGTTCAAGAACACGATGGGGATCCATCGGTCCGTGAGTCAATGGTGCACCACGCTCGAGGCGCTGACCTTCCTTGATAAGAAGCTCGCCACGGTGCGGTACGAGTGTTTCCTTGCGTACAAGGACCCGCTCAACACCAGCCGCTGCAACCTTACGTGCCAAAGGCTCGGTGACTTGCTGTCCTGCGACAACGATTGCATCGCCGGTTTCAGGATGTACAACATCCACGACAGCCCACTCGCCCTGAACCTGCTTCGGATCGAACAGATCTGAGTTTGCTCGCTTGACCTGCTTCTCGTGGTGAACGATCACCTTACGGAGACCACCACTCGAGTCAATCTTGTCAACGATTCCGGAGAACTCGGTAACGATTGCCTTACCCTTTGGCTGGCGGGCCTCGAAGAGCTCGACAACACGGAGGAGACCACCGACCTGCTCTTCAGCAACCTTCAGGAGCTGTTGCACCTGTCGTTGCTTCTCACGCTGCTTGCCTTCGCCATCTCCACCAAGCGAGATCTGACCCTTTTCCTGATCTTCAAAGAGGACTTGGAGGTTCTGGTTTCGCTGACGGCGGACGTTAGCCACACCGGTCAACTGGTTGGCCGTTGCAACGCCTCCGGTGTGGAAGGTTCGCATCGTTAACTGCGTTCCAGGCTCACCGATGGACTGTGCTGCGATGATTCCGACTGCAACGCCGATCTCGACGAGCTTACGGGTCGCGAGGTCCTCGCCATAACACTTGGCGCAGACGCCTTGACGGCTCTCACATGTGAGGACTGAGCGGAGCTCAACCTTCTCAACTCCAGCTGCTTCAACACGCTTTGCGATAACTTCAGAGAAGATGCTTCCCGAAGCAATCAGCAGCTCACCGGTCTTAGGATTGGTGATGTCATGAAGCGATGTACGTCCACGGAGGCGCTCATGAAGTGGCTCGATGTCTGTAAATGCCTTGACGGTAACACCCTTCATTGTCTTACAGTCGAGCTCACGGATAATCACATCCTGTGCGACGTCCACGAGGCGCCGTGTGAGGTAGCCTGCGTCAGCCGTTCGAAGAGCGGTATCTGCAAGACCCTTACGTGCACCGTGGGTGGTAACAAAGTATTCGAGTACCGAGAGACCTTCGTGGAAGTTTGACTTCACCGGGAGGTTTTCGATGATGTTTCCGAACGGGTCAGCCATCAGACCACGCATACCGGACAGCTGCGAGACCTGTTTGATGGAACCACGGGCTCCAGATGTCGTAACAATCGATACTGGGTTGAAGCGGTCGATGTGCTTGACGATCTCGTTTCCGATTTCGGCAGTTGCATCCGTCCAAAGCTTAAGCACACGCTGCTTTCGCTCTGCAGGAGACAGCATTCCCTGGCGGTACTGCTTGTTAGCCTTGTCAACATCACTTTCGGTCTTGTCAAGGATCTGCTTACGGGACTCTGGAGACTGCATGTCCGTCATCGCGAAGGTAATACCTGCACGTGTCGCCCACTTAAAGCCGATTTCCTTGAGGTCATCGAGGAACTTGACCGTACGCTCAGCACCGTAGCCCATGTGGACAGCGGCAATCAGACGTGTGATCTGCTTCTTGTCCATCGCCACGTTTACCCAAAGCGAATCCGGGACAATCTCGTTGAAGATCACACGACCAACCGTGGTTGTGAACAATGGCTGGCCTGCACCCTTGCGGTACAGAACATATTCGTTCAAGTCAACCTTATTGTTGTCGTACGCATACATCGCATCCCCTGGGGATCCGAAGATCAACGACGAACCGTAGCGGAGCGTTCCCTCACCCAGTTTGATGAGTTTCTTTGCATCATCAAGGGTCAGCAAACGATCCTTGCCGACGATCAGCTTAGGTTCCTTGGTCTTACCCTTGGCATCTGGCTGATATGTTTCAAAGATGTCATCTACGACAACCTTACCAACAGCCTGCTTTGCTTCGGAATAAGGAACTGAATCCCACTTGTCCATCGTGACGAAGAACGCACCAAGAACAATGTCCTGCTGTGGCGAAACGATTGGAGAACCGTCTGCTGGGGAGAACAAGTTGTGGCTTGCGAGCATCAGAACACGGGCTTCTGCCTGTGCATGGGAGCTCAACGGGATGTGAACAGCCATCTGGTCGCCATCGAAGTCAGCATTGAATGCCTTACATACCAGTGGGTGGAGCTGAATAGCCTTACCATCCACGAGCTTTGGCTCGAATGCCTGAATGCCAAGGCGGTGCAGAGTTGGTGCACGGTTGAGCATCACGGGATGCTCCTTGACCACCTTTTCGAGTGCATCCCAGACCTCTGGGCGCATCCGTTCGATCATCCGCTTGGCTGTCTTGATGTTGCTTGTCGAGCCATTGTCGACCAGCGTCTTCATGACGAATGGCTTGAAGAGCTCAAGTGCCATTTCCTTTGGCAAGCCACACTCGTGCAGCTTGAGTTCAGGTCCAACAACGATAACGGAACGTCCCGAGTAGTCAACACGCTTTCCAAGCAGGTTCTTGCGGAACCGGCCTTCCTTGCCCTTGAGCATGTCAGAAAGCGACTTCAGTGCACGACCATTGGAGCCGGTTACAGGGCGCTGACGACGTCCGTTGTCGATGAGGGCATCGACGGCTTCTTGCAGCAGACGCTTCTCATGGTTGACAATCGACTCAGGTGCCCGGATTTCCTGAATCTTCTTCAGGCGGTTGTTACGGTTGATAATACGGCGGTACAGGTCATTAAGGTCAGACGTCGCAAAACGTCCACCATCGAGCTGAACCATTGGACGCAGCTCAGGCGAGATGACAGGTACACAGTCGAGAATCATCCACTCTGGACGGCTCTTCGAATCAATGAACGCAGTAAAGACATCGAGGCGCTTGATCGCACGCACAATCTTTGGACCAGGTGCATCATCGGAGCGTGCAGCCTTACGCAGACGCGCTTGCTCTTGAAGTTCCTTGATGTCCTGGCGGATCTTACGCTGCTCTACATCGAGGTCAACTTCCAGAAGCAGCTTGCGGATAGATGCACCACCTTGGCCTGCCTCAACAACCGTGTAGAGAGTTTCATCCACACGATTAGCGATGACATCCAGGAGGGTTTCAATCAACCGCCACTGGTCTTCATCGATAAGGGCCTTTTTGTCAATATTAGGTATCAGATCCAGCGCTTGGCGGAGCTCGGTGATGCGGTCTTCCGCATCCTTTGCTTCCTGCTCAACACGGTCATGCACGCGCTTTTGAAGCTGAATGATTTCTTCTTCGGTCAGCGGCTCACGAATTGGCTCAGCCTCTGGATCTTCGTAATCCTCGACAATGCGTCCGTTAGCGATTTCCTCTGCGGACTCCTCACGGTACTCACGAATCGCAATATCACGCTCTTCACGAATAGCTTCAGATTCTTCATCGACGGCACGGGTGAACTCATCCATACGTGCAGCGATGGTAGCCTTGTCGACACTTGTGACGATATGGCTTTGGAAGTACAGGACTTTCTCAAGCGGCCGTGGCGTCATGTCAAGGATAAGCGCGAGTGGGCTTGGAACACCCTTGAGGTACCAGATATGGCACACAGGGGTTGAGAGCTCGATATGTCCCATCCGCTCACGACGGACCTTGCTACGGGTGACTTCAACACCGCAGCGGTCGCAGACCACGCCTTTGAACTTATGCTTCTTGTAGCGGCCACAGTGGCATTCCCAGTCCTTGGTAGGGCCAAAAATACGCTCACAGAAGAGACCATCACGTTCCGGCTTATACGTCCGGTAGTTAATCGTCTCCGGTTTTTTGACTTCGCCATGTGACCATATGCGAATCTGTTCTGGGGATGCGATACCAATGCGAATCTTGTCGAATGTACTTGCGTCTGCCATTACGAATCCTTATCGCGAACCATCGGTCCGAAAGTTCGAACCTGCGGCCGCCACCGAAGTGGCGGCCATATTTACATCGATGACCGGGCACAACCTACCTAAGGCAGTGCGTCATACTCCTCACGCTGACGAAGCTGCGACCGACGGCGCTGCGCTTCATCTTCGAGGTAGTCCTCATCCTTGTCACGAAGATCGATTTCATCACCCTTCGCATCTTCAACGGTCACCTTCAAGCCAAGCGACTGCAGCTCGTTGACGAGAATCTTGAAGGACTCAGGTACTCCTGGCTCCAGCATCGCATCACCCTTGACAATCGACTCATAGGTCTTCACACGTCCGATGACGTCGTCAGACTTAATGGTCAGAATCTCTTGCAAGGTATACGCGGCGCCGTAGGCCTCAAGTGCCCAAACTTCCATCTCACCAAAGCGCTGTCCACCAAACTGTGCCTTACCACCAAGTGGCTGCTGGGTTACCAGCGAGTAAGGACCAGTGCTACGTGCGTGAATCTTGTCATCCACAAGGTGGGCAAGTTTCAGCATATAGATACGACCAACGGTGATCGGCATCTTGAATTCATCACCGGTTCGGCCATCACGTAGCTGGGACTTACAGGTCTTGTCATAGAACCCAACACGTGCCCAGACACGATCCCGGAGCGATTCCAGGAGGCGGTCATACGCATAGTTACGTGGAATCGTGTCACCCACCGGAGGTCCGGCAAGAATCTCCGAGATTCGCTCAAGCTCGTCTGCATCCAGCTCAACAAATGCTGCACGTACCGTCGAGAGGAGGTCTTCGACATCCGCATCGTCGTCGGAAAGTTCGACATCCACTTCCAGATCACTCCGGAGGTAGGTATTGAGCATTTCACGGCGGCGACGGCGGCCATAGCGCCCCATTTCACTTAGAATTTCAGCTTCGGTTGAACCTTCAAAGATTGGCTCTTTGAACTGGATTCCAAATTCCTTTGCCACGAGACCAAGGTGGGTTTCCATGATCTGTCCGATGTTCATACGTGAAGGAACACCAAGTGGGTTCAGGACGATATCAACTGGAGTTCCATCCGCAAGGAATGGCATGTCAGCTTCAGGAAGGATCTTGGAAACAACACCCTTGTTTCCGTGACGTCCAGCCATTTTGTCGCCTTCCATGATCTTACGCTTTTGGGCGATATAGATACGGACGAGCTTGTTGACACCCGGTTGAAGACCATCGTCGCCGGCCAGCTTCTGCAGACCTGCACGCGCCTCACACTTTGGACAATCCTCGTTATCAGGCTTCTTGGAGAAGTTGAATTCGGCATCACAGACACGGCAACGGTACTTATGACGGCTGAACACCTTGATGTCGACAATCTTGCCCTTCTCACCGTGTGGAACACGGAGAGAAACATCACGGGTGTCTTCTGCCTTCTTACCGAAGATCGCGATAATCAGGCGCTCTTCAGCCGTCAGCTCTCCCTGACCCTTAGGCGCGACTTTACCGATCAGAATGTCATCCGAGCGGACTTCAGCACCGATTCGGATGATTCCATCTTCATCGAGGTCCTTGAG
>CAIYBQ010000401.1 GCA_903924445.1 uncultured Armatimonadota bacterium
AACCATTGTCTCCGATTAGCACCGCAGCATCCGATGTTTTGGTCATAGATG
The DNA here is from genome assembly GCA_903924445.1 of uncultured Armatimonadota bacterium. GTDB lineage: Bacteria > Armatimonadota > Armatimonadia > Armatimonadales > Armatimonadaceae > CAIRTT01. The sequence goes on from CAIYBQ010000401.1 coordinate 52, forward strand.
CAAGACCTGGTTGGTGATGCGCATAGCTACAGGTCATCCCATACCGCTTGTTCATCAGGATTTGGAGCAACACATTCGATGTATTACTGCTGCTATCGAGAGCCACAGATCCCACTGACGTTATCGGACATTTAGAAAAGAGTCGAACACTTTCCACAGACCCCGTCGCCGCAACGCCGATTTCATCAATTGTGTGCATCTCAGGCTGCAGAATCGCCTGAAGGGTTGAGACCAGACCGACCGCTACATCCCCTTGAGAAATCAGGTTCGCAAGGTCCGATGGAACCGCATCAACAACCGACACTCCCCTGTCCTGCCCGTCAAAATGAAACCAGTCCACCAGTGGACATGCATTCAGGTACGGAACGGTCCCAACCACATACGTTCGGTCAGACATAGAGAGAAATCCAGATTCCAAGCATCAACAGAAATGAGATGGCAACATTACAGTTAAAGAACGCGAGGTTAACCTTACGGATGTCGGAGGGATCCATCACGACGTGTTCGTAGGCAAGTAGCCCCCCAACTCCGCTCACAGCAACCCAGTACGGCCATCCCAAGTGTGTCGTCAGTGGAAGGCAACACAACGCGATGAACATCGCGACGTGAGAAATACGCGCAATCACCAAGGCCCCTCGCGCGCCGAAGCGTACTGGCACAGAATGCAACCCAGCCTCGCGATCAAAGTCAAGATCCTGAAGCGCATACAGTGTGTCGAAGCCGATGAGCCAGCAGACGACTGCCGAGGCAAGGACGATCGGAGCTAAAGCAAGCTTTCCTGTCACCGCAATCCAAGACCCCACTGGCGCGATGGCTAACGCGACGCCAAGCCACGCATGCGCCGATGCAGAAACGCGCTTTGCATGGGAGTATCCAAAGATAACTATGAGTGCTACCGGCGACAATATTGCTGCAAGCGGGTTGAGCAAATATGCCCCCAGCATGAACAAAATGGCCATGACTGCCGTAAAAATTGATGCAAACAGAACCGTGACTTTCCCAGCGGGTATCTCTCGTGTTGCCGTTCTGGGATTACGTGCATCAATATCACGGTCAACAATTCGGTTGTAGGCCATAGCAGCACTGCGCGCAGTCACCATACATAACAAAATCAATCCCGCTTGACGAAAGGTAGGCAAGCCATCGGCACCGAGGAGCGCACCGGCAGCCGCAAATGGAAGCGCAAACAAGGTGTGCTCAAACCGAATAAGGTTCATCAGGTCGCGGACTTTGACCCCGACTGAAGCAGCAGCAGCCATCTACTTCATCCATTCCTTCGATGCTGTTGGTAGCCCAAGCTGCGCTAAAGCCCGGTCAACGACGGTATCGATGGCATCCATGAGCGTCGATGGCTTGTGGTAGAAACTTGGACATGCTGGGAGAACAATGGCTCCAGCTTCTGTCACGGCTGTCATATTGCGGAGATGCAAAAGCGACAGAGGTGTCTCTCGTGCCAACAAAACCAATTTTCGACGTTCCTTAAGACACACGTCCGCCGCTCGGCACATCAAGTCATCGGATGTTCCAGCGGCAATACGACCAAGTGTCCCCATTGAGCACGGTGCAATCAGCATCCCGCAGTGCCTATAACTGCCAGATGCTGGTGGCTCAAAGTAGGACTTTGGATTGCACACATGCACATCCGCCTTGAAGTTGCCTAGCTGTTCGAGGAAGGCTTCAATCGTAGGCGCATGGTCATCGAGCTCAGTCCGAATGATGTCCTGAACATTTGAGCTCGCGATGACCTGTATCTCATCCGCAAGGTGAACCAGCTTTTCGAGGGAGCGCAAGCCGTAGAGGACGCCACTTGCACCTGTGATCCCTAGAATCACCCGCGTTGGACTCCCCATCATGACTTGTCAAATCCTGACATCAACCCCAGCTGTTCCAGCAGTGCATCGGCCTTTGCCTGAACCTCAGGCGTCATCTCGATAACCGGTGGCCACTCACGATTGAATCCCTCTTCAGGAAGCTTTCGAGTCGCATCAATCCCCATTTTGCTACCGTAACCCATCACTCTAGCCGCATGGTCAAGGACGTCAATTGGCCCCATCACAAACTCGGTATCGCGCTGCGGATCGATATTGTTTGACACCGCCCAGAGGACTTCACCAAGGTTCTGAACATCAACGGACTCATCAACAACAATTATGATCTTCGAGAACATCATTTGGCCCAGTCCCCAGAGAGC
>CAIYBQ010000402.1 GCA_903924445.1 uncultured Armatimonadota bacterium
AATCGGCTGGTTTCCCTTACCGATTGGTGTTCCCTGATAAATCGCGGGTAGGAATGCCGAGCCGTAGTTTTGCGCACCGCCATTGCCGGCAGGCGGCTTAATGCTCAGAAAGCCTGGCAGATTCTGGTTTTCTGTACCAAGTCCGTAGAGGGTCCAGGCGCCAACACTTGGCCGGACAAACTGGAAACTCCCGGTGTGCATTTGGACAAAGGCTTGTGCGTGCGCAGGTTGATCCGTATGCATGCTGCGTATCAGACACATTTTGTCGGCATGCTTGCGCAGCTCTGGAAAGAGCGAGCTGATCCAAAGGCCGCTGTCACCACTTGGTTCAAAGGCCCACTTGGACTTTAACAACTTTGCGCCACGGCCGAGGCGCCCAGGACCCGGCATCCCGTTACGCTCCTCAAGCTCCGGCTTGTAGTCAAATGTATCCACATGGCTTGGCGCTCCGCGCATACAAAGCCAGATCACATGTTTTGCTTTTGCCGGGAAGTGAGGTGCCTTTGGAGCAAGGGGATTCACCGGTTTGTTTGTTGCTTTGACTGCCGCTTGTGCAAGGGCATCGGTTGTCGCGAATGCCGAAAAAGCCAAGGTTCCGAAACCGCCCGCGAGACGGGCAAGCAGGGTACGCCGAAGAATTTCATCTGACATCTGGGAGGCCTCTTTCTTTACCGAACGGTCCTAAACTCAACGGTAGCCATGAGCGATTGACAGAAAACTGTCCAGCGTGCACGCTCTGAATTCCGTGCAACTCGGCTGTAAACACCACTGTTTGACTGCGATTCCGGTACAAAACTATCCAAAAATGCCTTGCTTGCAGTCACTTCCTTGGCGCTTGGCATCCGCCCAAGGATCATCCGAAATACACTCTCAATCCGTTCATCCTGCGTTCGGCTCGCTGCTGGAATACGTCCCGATGCCTTTATTGCAGCATCGATGACAAATGGGGCATTCAAGAGGAAGAGCGCCTGGGATGGCACGGTTGTCTCTTCACGGACACCGGTCACCAACGATGGCTCGGCCATGTCGAATACGGCTAGGGCATCCGGGAGGGTGTCACGCACAATCGGCAAATACACCGAGCGGTACGGCATGGTCATGGTTTGCGGGTCGAATGCCGGGCGTCGTGCAAACTGACCATCGACTTTTACCATCGGGGAGCCATCCGGTACCCGCAGATCCAAATCGCCACTCACGGCCAGAATATTGTCGCGAATCGCTTCGGCATCCATTCGGCGAACACGCTGGTGGGACAGCTGGATATCTTCCGGGTCAAGCTGTGCGGCTTTGGCCCCCGGCGTCGAATCGAGCTGATAGGTTTTTGTGAGCATGATTTCGCGGATGAGGTCTTTGACATCCCAACCATTTTCCATAAAGCGAATGGCTAGATAATCGAGGAGCTCTGGGTGATCAGGACGCATCCCCGTCACGCCAAAATTGTCACAGCTCGCGACAAGCCCACGCCCGAAGAGGTAGTGCCAAACGCGGTTCACGAAAACGCGCGCTGTCAGCGGGTTGTTCTTAGAGACCAGCCATTCCGCAACCTGAAGACGTCCACTCGCGGTACGCGGGACTGCTGTTTCGGTCGATGCTCCGAGAAACGCTGGGATACCGCGCAGTACGACTTCACCCGGTTGTGTCCGCTCGCCGCGTGTGTATATCGGGCTGTCTTCCGGGATAATCTTCTCCGATGCTCCCATCGCAAAGGGTTTCAGCCGGCCGGATGCATCGTAGCGGCTTAGCTGATGCTCAAGCACACTGATACGGGATTGCAGCACGACAAGGCCACCATTACCAGCGGTTCGGTTGCGGCGCTGCGCTTGAATCAGCTCATCGCGCTGCTGAACAAGCCCAGCCAACTGGTTTGACATCAGACGCTGCTCAAAGGGAGTCAGACCCGCTGGTCGGTACACGCCAGCATCTTGCGCGAGCGAAATGCCATCCGAGCCTTGTCGTTGCTGATTGGTCGGCGCGGATGCTGTATGCGTCTCGGTGCTTAGAAAAATGCCAGCCAGCTGGTAATAAGCCCGCTGGGAAATAGGGTCGGTCTTATGGTCGTGGCAGCGGGCACAGGCGACCGTTAGGCCCAGAATCCCTTGCCCGATGGCGTCGATTTGCTCATCAGCGACATCCAGGCGGAACTGCCGCGTGTTGCGCTCCGTGTGCGACTTCGTCCCAATGGCCAAGTAGCCCGTAGCGATGGTCTGCATCGCTGACAAATCCTTTGATGCAGAAGGGAGCAGATCACCTGCGATTTGCTCGCGGATAAACGCATCGTATGGTTTGTTCGCATTAAAACTGTCGATGACAAAGTCCCGGTAGCGCCAGGCTTCCGGATAGGCGACGTTTGCATCCTTGCCACTAGACTCCGCGTAGCGCGCGATGTCCAGCCAGTGACGGCCCCAGCGGCGGCCATATTCTTGGCTCGCGAGGTAGGTGTCGATAACTTTGCGGATGTCTGCTTGCGTTGGTTTGTCAGGAAAGGCATCCAGCTCGGCTGCGGTTGGCATGATGCCAGTGATGTCCATCGCGATGCGCCTGAGGAGCAGCTTGCCATTCGCAGGCGCAGCAGGCTGTAGGCCGTGGCGCTTCTGGGCGACGGCGACAAAATGGTCGATCGGCAGCAATGCCCAGCCACCGTTTGTTTCCTTAGGCACCTCAGGAAGCAAAGGCTTACGGTATGCCCATTCCTTTTGTTCCTTCGTTTCCGGTGTCACAACCTGCTGCTGCGAGCCGCGTGGGTCAAATGCGCCTTTGGTAATCCACGCTTCAAGCGTCTGAATTTGTGTTTCAGTCAGCTTTCCAGATGGTGGCATTTTGAGCGTTGGGTGAAGATGTCGGACAACTTGGACTAACAGACTGTCTTTTGGCTTGCCGGGAACAACCAATGGGCCTTTGCTGGCACCTGTTAGCATTTCGACCCGCGTGTCCATCGAGAGGCCACCCTGCACCGCACCCGCCTTGCGTGAGTGACAGGGCAGGCACTCCTTTGTTAGCATCGGGCGGATTTTTGCTTCAAAGAATGCAGCATTGGGATTCGTGGCAGCCTTGGATGGTGCCTTCGGTGGCGTCTGGATAGCGATACCCGCACACGCGATGACGGAAAATCCAGCAAGTAGTGTTGTAAACCGTGTTGTTATCATCCGCTGTAAACTCCCATCCATACCGATGTCCTACAGACCGTTAAGCCCTACTGGAAGGTTCAGGTTTTCTAATGTGCTAATTTCCACATGGGTATTCTTGGCCATATAGATGTCCGTATTTATTAAGATTTCGATTTAAGTCAAATCCAATCTGGTACAGGACTTGCAATGTCACCCGACAGTAGCGGAATTACGGTAAGGACAACGATGCAACGTCAAACGACTATCCAAGAAAAACATACAATTGCAACCATCTGGCAACCAATCTGTGCCATCGGTGGCGCAGTCATCCTTGGTATCGTTTTGCCGATGATCAAGGGGTGTCAAG
>CAIYBQ010000403.1 GCA_903924445.1 uncultured Armatimonadota bacterium
CCGCTTCAGCGGATTGGTGGCATCCCATCGGTGCCGCACTTCAAGCCCAAAGCCAAGCGCATCATTTATCTCTTCCAGAGCGGCGCTCCGAGCCAGTACGAGCTCTTTGACCCAAAGCCGATGCTCGTCGACAGACGCGGTGAAAACCTCCCGGATTCGATTCGTAAAGGGCAACGTCTTACCGGGATGACATCCGGGCAGGGCACATTTCCCGTCGCGCCTAGCAAGTTTGGCTTCAAAAAATATGGCAAATCAGGGATGGAGCTCAGTGAGATCCTCCCGAACATCGGCAAGCTCGCTGACAAAATGTGTCTCATCCGGAGCATGCACACGGATGCCATCAACCACGACCCAGCCGTGACATTTCTCCAGACAGGTTCGCAGCTCGCGGGGCGTCCAAGCATCGGAGCGTGGCTAGCCTATGGTCTCGGAACCCTTAATGCAGACCTGCCAAGCTATGTGGTGTTGACATCCAAAGGCTCCGGTCGCCCGGAAGACCAGCCGCTGTACGACCGCCTCTGGGGCGCGGGTTTCCTCCCGACGCAGCATCAGGGCGTCAAATTCCGCAATGCCGCCGAGCGGGTGCTTTACCTCAGCGATCCGGATGGCGTTGCGCGCGGGACCCGCCGCGGGATGCTTGATGAGCTTGCAGAGATCAACCGCAAGCGCCGCACGGTTGTGGGTGACCCTGAAATCGACACGCGCGTCGCGCAGTACGAAATGGCTTTCCGGATGCAGGCATCCGTTCCAGAGCTGACCGACCTTAGCGGTGAGTCGGCGAAGACGCTTGAACGCTACGGCCCCGATGTGCATCGCCCAGGAAGCTTTGCCCAGAACTGTCTGCTGGCGCGTCGTTTGTGCGAACGCGGTACCCGGATGGTCCAGTGTTTCCATATGGGCTGGGACCACCACGGCGGCCTGCCCGGTGCGATTCAGGGGCAGGTGCGGGACACCGATCAGGCTACGTGGGCACTGGTGCAGGATCTTGAGGAGCGTGGGCTCCTTGAAGACACGATTGTCGTCTGGGGCGGCGAGTTTGGCCGTACGGTTTACTCGCAGGGTTCGCTATCGGTGAATGAGTATGGCCGTGATCACCATCCACGGTGCTTCTCGATGTTTATGCTTGGCGCGGGTATCAAGGGCGGTACCACGTATGGCGCTACGGATGACTACGGCTACAACATCACGGAAAACCCCGTCAGTGTCCATGACCTCAACGCGACGCTGCTCCACCTCCTCGGCATTGGCCATACCAAGCTGACCTACCGTTATCAAGGGCGTGACTTCCGCCTCACGGATGTCTTTGGAGATGTCATCAAGCCGCTGCTGGTTTAGGTAAACGCTTCACTTCGGCTCATCGCCTTCGATTTGGATGAAAAATGCCCCCGGTCACACACGACTGGGGGCTTTCCCGTAATTGTCAACTTCCACCGATGACCGCTACGCACACCTCGAATCCCGAATTCGTCCGGTGGTAACATACCGCTAACGAAGCGCCCGCCGATGCGGGACATCCCCTTGTTTGACCTCGAAAGGAAACGCGCACGTGCACGCTGATGGAAAGGGACGACTCCTGCTCGTCCGACACACGCAATCCGTTTGGAACTCCCTCGATCTCTTCACCGGTTGGGTGGATGTCGACCTCTCTGAAAAGGGCAAGCTCGATGCCAAGTCTGTTGGCGTGAAAATCGCTGGTGTCTACAATGTCGACATCGCGTTCACCAGCAGCCTCGTCCGCGCGCAGCAAACCCTCCAGCTTGTGATGGATGGCGCCGGCATCCAAGGCACCCCTGTGACCGAAGACTGGCACCTCAATGAGCGCTTCTACGGTAGCTGGCAGGGCAAAAACAAGACCGAAATGAAGGCAAAATACGGAGAAGATGCCATCCAGGCTGTCCGCCGTGGCTACGCCCAGCGCCCACCCGCCGGCGAATCCCTTGAGGACACCGCTGAGCGCGTGCTGCCTTACTTCGCCGAGTCCATCGAGCCAGCTCTTGCCGAAGGCAAGACAGTCCTGATTGCAGCACACGGAAACTCCCTCCGCGCACTCGTCAAGCACCTCGAAAATATGTCCGATGAAGCCGCACCTGGCATCGAAATCGGCAATGGCGAGCTGCGTGAGTATGTCCGCGAAGCGGATGGCAGCTACACCCGTGGAGCTACCTTCCACCCATAATCCCTTGTTAGGACAGAATCGATTCCGCCCATGATGCACACCGACTTAATGCGCTTTGAAGACATCGTTTTGGCAGCGAACTACTTCGCCCCAGGGGATGTCACTCTCGCCCGCGCACCTGGTCGGCTAGATGTTATGGGCGGTATCGCCGACTATAGCGGCTCTCTGGTCGCTGAAATGCCCATCGCCGCCGTCTGCTGCGTCGCCGCGCAGCGCACCAGCGAGCCAACCATTGTTGTGCGTACCGCGGATGCTGCTGCGAACGGACTCGAACCCGAAGTCGCATTCCCCCTTGATGTCTGCAAAAGTGTGGCAAGCCTTCAGGCCTATCTACGCTCGCTGCCAAAGCCACAAAAGTGGGCTGGCTATCTCGCAGGTGCCGTCCTCTTTGCAACCGAAGCTGGCTATACCCCCCAGGGGCAAGGCTGGAAGCTTTTTGTTTCATCCCATGTCCCGGTAGGCGCCGGCGTTTCCAGCAGCGCTGCTGTGGAAGTTGCCACGATGCGCGCTATTTGCGGAGCCGCGGGTGCCGAGATGGAACCGATGACCATGGCCCGTCTTTGCCAGCGGGTTGAGAATGACCTCCTCGATGCACCATGCGGCATCATGGATCAGGTCACATGTGTTGCAGGCATTAAGGATGCCCTGCTGCGTCTCGAATGCCAACCACACACGATCGAAGGGACCAGCCGCCTCCCTGAGGACTGGGCTGTCTTTGGTATTGACTCTGGTGTCAAGCATAGTGTCAGCGGTCACGGCTATACCGAGGCGCGCGTCGGGGCGTTTATGGGCCTCCGGATGATCAGTGAACGTGCCGGCGAGTCCTTCAACAACTACCTCTGCCGCTGCCACATTGAGTGGTACCGCTCGTTTACGGCGGTTGAACCGCTCCCGGAACGGATGCTTGGCGCCGACTTCCTTGCACGCTATGGCGGCATCGCTGATACGGTGACGAAGGTCAACCCCGATGTCACTTACCGGGTACGTGCTGCATCCGAGCACCCGATTTACGAAGATCGCCGCGTGCGCTCATTCATTGACAGCGTCGAGGATGGCACCGAAGAGGCATTCAAGGCCGCTGGTGCATACATGATAGATGCCCATGTTTCCTACTCGGCCTGTGGACTCGGAACGCCTGAGACCGATTTGTTGGTTGATCTCGCGATGGAGCATGCCATCACAGGTCACGTTGCTGGCGCGAAAATCACCGGCGGCGGCAGCGGCGGCACCGTCTGTGTCCTCGTGCAGCGAAAGTTTGCACGCTCACTCCCGGCGGAAATCGCACGGCTCTACACAGAACAAACCGGGAAGACGCCGCGTATCATCACGGGCTCCTCCGATGGCGCTATCCACACACCAACCGCCACCATCACTATCTCTGCCTAGTCATCCCCGCCGCGGGCAGGCCCGGGCTCGCCTCCCGATTTGAACCGCGTCCGGCCAGTGCGTATCTTGTCCTTTGGATCCGGCTTCATATCCAGCCACGGGGGACGACCGGCTGGCCTCTCGGGCATCGGGTCGGCTGCCGGCGGCGCTCCCGCCCTTGCCACACCCACGAGGTCTGTCTGAACCATCATCGCAAGCGCTGCATCTTTTTCCAGCGGAGCGGCTTTTGGGCTCTTCCGGATACGCTCAAGCGTTTCGCGGGCCTCATCAATCAAACCCATCTCAATACTCGCTTGGGCTTCTGCGAGCTGGAACGTAAAGTCATCCGGGGAACGGAGCACCCAGCTGCGCGCAACCTCACGGGCCTTCCCTGGCTGATGGAGGCGAAGATAGCAGGCAATCGCTAGCTTGGGAGGTTCCGGGTTATCCAGCATGGTTCCCATCAGGTAGTTTGCCGTTGCGAGGGCAGCATCGAAGCGTCCCTCCGCAAAGTCAAGACGCATTTGTTCCAGCCGCTCGATATCGGTGATTTCCCGCTTTTTAGGAAATGGGTTGTACTCGCCTAGATTGATCCCACCGGTGAAGACAAGAACGCCGATTGTTGTTGCCGCAACCAGAGAGAGCACGCCAAGAGCGAGTTTACTTTCTTTGATAGGATCACTCATTTCAGTTCACCAATGCTTCCTGCACAACGCGACCTTCCCAGGTTCGATCCTGCGGAAGATTGAGAAGGTGCGCGAGGGTGCAGCAGGTGTCGAAAACCCGGATGTCATCCGGGAGCGAGACCCCGCGCTTTATTCCCGCGCCGCTCAGAATGAATGGAATCAGGATGTCATCATCGTGGTCGGTACCATGCGTCCGCTCGTGTCCACCGTGGTCGCTGACAACACAGACCGTCGTATTCTCCAGCCAGCCAGCGGCTTGCCATGCATCCAGCATGCGTGCAATGCAGCGATCCGCACCCGCGATGGCATCTAGGTAATGCTGTGACATCCAGCCGTGACGATGCCCAACTTCATCCGTGTGGCCAAGGTAGACAAATGTAAAGTCGGCATCCGCGAATGCCCGTTGCTCGATAGCACGGTCGGCAATCCATTCATCCGAGCCTGGCTCGATGGCTTCCGCGAGGTGACAGCCGACATCTACAAAACCAGGACCCGCCAGGTCGCGCAGCTGCTCCCAGTTGAGAAAGAACGCTGTGCGTAGACCGTGGGCTTTGCTGTGCTCAAAGAGGCTTGGAACGGGTCTTACTAAGGGGTGGAAGTCATTGCTCGTAATGCCGTGGCGGGGTGTGTCGACCCCGCGCAGCATCGATGTATGACAGGGCAAGGTACAG
>CAIYBQ010000404.1 GCA_903924445.1 uncultured Armatimonadota bacterium
CGTCGGGCGGCGGTTTGTCAACAACATCCCGGATGTCATCGATGACAGAATCGATGTCATCATGCGCACCACGCAAGGCCTCACGGTTGCATGCGCGCGCTGCCATGACCACAAATTCGACCCGATTCCGACCAAAGACTACTACGCGCTCTACGGTGTCCTCGCGCAGTCAACCGACATCAATGTCAAGATTGGTCCGCTTAGCGGTACTCCCGATGCGCAAAATGCCTATACAGCAAAGCGCCAGGCGGCACTGACCGCATTCGCGAAGCGTGTAGAGACCGAGCGCGGAAATCTCGCGTCCAGACTACGGAGCCAGCTGCCGCGCTACATGGAAGCCGTCCCAAATGTTGCATCCCTGCCAAGCGCCGACTTCTACATCATCCTCGGAAAGGATGACATCAACCCCTTTGTCGTCCGCCGCCTTAAGACCCAGCTCGACCAGGCTGTTTCGCGGAAGAGTCGCATCTTTATGCTTTGGGAGGCCCTTGGCATCGGTGATGATGCACGCTTCAAGGCACAGGCTCCCAGTGTGCTAACCCGGTTACGCACCGATGTCACCTACCGGAACCAGTTCAATAGTCACATCGTGGATGCTCTTCTGGCAAACCTAAAACCAGACTCCACCGATGAGGCCGCAGGCAAAATCTTTGGGGATGTTCTTGCATCAGTAGATGCGCAGTGGCAGGCAGCCATCACCGCTGCTCAGAGCACTGGGAAGCCTCTCCCTACGGCTTTACCTGACCCCGAAGCGGATGAGCTAAGAAGCTTTGTATTTGGAAGCGACTCCGTATTCACCGTCCCCGATACCGCGATGAATGAGCTGGAATGGCTGTTTGATGAACCAACGCGTGTTGAGCTAAACCGCCTCAAGATGGCTGTTGACACGTTGGATGCCGACAGTCCGGCAGCGCCAGACCACGCGATGGCCCTCGCCGAATCGCCCCGGAAAGCTCCTCAGCGCATTTATCGTCGCGGCGATCCCCGCCTACCCGCTGGCCCCGCACCGGCCGCATTCCTTACCGCCGTACCAAGATGTGCCTACCCACGCGCGGTCACGACACCCGGCAGGCGCGAGCTGGCAGAGAGCATCATTGCACGGGATAACCCTCTGACCGCCCGCGTCTACGTCAATCGGATCTGGGGGATGCTTTTTGGGAGAGGTTTTGTCGCTACCCAAAGTGACTTTGGGACCAGGGGCGCGCTGCCCAGCCATCCGGAACTCCTTGACTACTTGGCCTCCGAGTTCATCAGGCACAAATGGTCAACTAAGTGGCTTGTAGAAACGATTCTCAACACAAACATCTATCAACAAGCATCAACAATATCGATTAATGCAGCAAAACGGGACCCCGATAATACGCTCCTTTCGCATATGCCCGTGCGACGCCTCACCTTTGAACAGCTCAGGGACACCCTTCTTTCGATCAGCAGCTCGCTGGATCCAACCGCTGGGGGACGCTCAGGAGACCTCTTTCCAGCAGCCTTGCCCGCACGACGGTCGCTCTACGCCACAATCGACCGCCAGTTTGTCCCCGGTGTCCTTCGTGCCTTTGACTTCGCAAACCCGGACCAACACACGCCAGAGCGCCACGAAACGACGACTGCCCAACAAGCGCTCTTTCTCCTAAACCATCCATTTGCAGGACGGATCACGCAGGCTCTGGTTGATGACTGTGCAAAACAACCAACTGGCTCCGCTGCGGTGACCAGGCTTTACGAACGCGTTCTGCAGCGGAAACCATCGGGCGCTGAACTTGCTGTCGCACGAAAGGCTGGACTTGTCGATACCCCACCCGATCGCAACGCCCTTGCAGCATTCGCACAGGCGCTCATCATGTCCAACCGCGTTTTGTTCGTGGAATAGAAATCCCAATGCAAAATATGAACATCAAACAGCTGAAACCATTTGTTTCCCGTCGGGACTTCCTGATGCAAACCGGGGGCGGTCTTGGCGCTGTGGCGCTTGCGGGCCTCCTCGCCGACGATGGCCTTACCCAACCTCCGATGGACCCTCTTGCCGTCAGAGCGCCGCATTTTGCCCCAAAGGCTAAACGCATCATCCAGCTCTTTATGAATGGCGGGCCAAGTCACCTCGACACCTTTGACTACAAACCAGACCTCACCAAGTACGCAGGCCAGCCCATCCCAGGCGGCGGCATCCAAACCGAGCGCAAAACCGGTGCCCTCTTCCCAAGCCCCTTTGCATTCAAGCGCTACGGTAAGAGCGGGATTTATGTCAGTGAGATCTTTGAGAATGTC
>CAIYBQ010000405.1 GCA_903924445.1 uncultured Armatimonadota bacterium
GGCTCCGTAACTAAATTGGCCCTTCCGAAAAAGATGACCCCAGCCCGTAGCGTGAGTAAACTCCCCACCACGTAAAGCTGCCCGCAGCATCGCCACCTGAAATTTTGATAAGAAAATCCTGATCGTTATCGCCAGGGACGACCAAGACGGATGCCGGTTCCTCACTGAGTGAGTGCTGAGAAAATGCCCTGTTCTGTGAAAGAAAAATCGGAGCTTTCTTTCCGAACCAAGGGGCACTTTTGCCCCATTGAACTTGTACCCTGAACCCACTGAGTGCCTTACGGGGTATCTCATCGGTTCCATGTAGGCGCGCATCCCCTACAAAGTATCGGTTGTTGACCGATCTGACCTGCTTCGGATTTACCGTTACAGACACGAGCCGGATTGCGACCTCGACACCACCGCGAGTCAAGGTCATGGTGGGTAACTTAATTTTTGATTGCATCACATCTTCTCCTTTGGAGATAATCGAATCCCCCGACAGCAGGCAGTCAACCAGTAATCTGCCGGGGGGATGGGCCTACTTCACGATGAGGTCGAGGTCCTCCTTTCGCACCAGCTCAGAGAGCAAGCGGTACATCTTCTCCAGCTCACTTCGCGTTCCCATGACACCGATACAACCCTGGGTTCCTGGGTTGTTGCCATCCGGGTGGATACGGATCAGCGACCGGTTAGTCGGAAATTTTGGATCGAGGTTGAAACTGAAGCCAAAGCCCTGCCGGACCATTGGAGGCTCGGTACGTCGCCGAGGAAATGTCACATCGTAGGTGCCACGAGGAAGCCGCGTTGGTTTTCCGGGTGGAACACGCGTATCGTCTGAACGATAGCCACCCGTGTTGACAGGCCAAGTCGCGCGAATTCCACCCTTGTCATCCAAAAGCTGCAGTTTGCCCTGCGTAATCCCACCGTGCCGTGTTGGAATTCCCGGGCCGATAGGTGTGAACACAAGCTTCTCGAGGCCGAACGGATCCGAACTCGAAAATGCATCATTGTCAGCATACGCATACCCAGACAGGTCGCTCTCAACAGGATCCGGCGAGAGAAACATCCCCGTTCCAAGAAACACCCAGCGTGCGCCAAAGCGCATAAATGGCAATCCGAGTGGGCCCGGACGTCCTCCAAATGCCGCGTGCTGTGCAGGCAAGGCCGATGTAACATCCTGAGCAGCATTGACATCGTCGATGGTGACCAGATTTCCCATTGGGTCTGGAACCTGAAAGTGGTAAGTGCCTGCTCCATCGATGCTGAACTGCAGCTGGTCATCTGTGAACCAGTTCGGATTCAATGGGCCGGCCACCGGCGTATGGGATGCAGCATCCAAGACTGCACTCTGAACACCATTCACACCTGTCCACTGGCCAGTGCCGCTGTATTGCAGATTTACATTTCGGAGTGCACCTCCGGTTTCAGCAATACCAATAAGCTGACCGGATGCATCCCACCTCAAGCGATAGCCACTTCCACCCGCCTGCGAATCCAGCTGCGTAACATTCCCGGCCTGGTCATAGGCGAGCTGCCACTCGCCAACCCGCTGAGGTCGACCTTGCGCATCCGTCACCGTCGGAACCGCGTTCACAGCATCCCCAAGCGATGACAGCTGGCCAACCCGGTCGAACATCATCGATGTCGTCGCGTTGGTTGCTCCCAAGTTCTTGGTGATCCGGTTGATGTTTCCCATCAAGTCACGCCCGACAGTGATGCTCGCTGATGGACTTTGCATACCAGACAAGCGTCCGTTGACATCGTAGGAGTAATCCCGGCTCCACATTTCACTTCCGATCGCTGAGCGCACCGACAGCTTTGTGACATCCCCTGAAAGCGGATCGCGTTGCCAATGAGCGCTCCTGCCATCCGGGAACTGTACGCTGGTCAACCCGCCATCCTGGTCGCGGATCGCGTTTGCAGAGCTCCCATTGGGAATGTAAAACCGTGCAATCTCCCCACGGGCGTTTGGCACATAGCGAACTGTTTTGCCTCCGAAATTGGTTGCCGTAAGACGCCCATCCGCATCGTAGGTGTGTGTCACAACTCCACCCGGACTGTTCACCTGATACGGAAGGCCATTGGCTGTGTAGAACCACTTGGTCGTACCCGTACCGTCTACAAGCTGTACTGGCCGATCATCGGCATCGTATGTAAACCGTCCCCACGATGAAAGATCTGAGCTTGTGATAGCCGTCTGACGAGAACAAAGGTCATAGGTGGCTGTCATGCGCTTGCCATTGGCATCCAGGATGGACACCAGCTCATCCGTTGGAGACCATTGATAGGCAGTGACTCCAGAGAGTGGAGACACCTTTGCAACCAACCGGCCAACAGAATCGTAGTTGAAGGTAGACATCCGACCCGATGCATCCACCCGGCTGACGAGGTTCCCCCCAATGTCATACGCATACGACGTCATGTTTCCTGCGGCATCCACAAACGATGTCAGATTGCCATCCGGGTCGTAGGCATAGCTCTGCGATGTTCCATCCGGTGATGTGACCTGCTTACGCCGACCATTGGCATCGTAGGAAACCAGCCAGCGGCGCACCCCTGGCATCTCGATAACAGTGACATTGCCAGCGACATCGTAGCTCAGGCGAGTCACGCGTCCGGATGCATCCCTTACCTCAAGTGGCCGCCCAAGTACGTCGTAGCCCGCTGTTGTTACGCCTCCAAGTGGATCTGTCAAACGAATGGCATTTCCCTGGATGTCATAGGCAACCGAATTAGCACTGCCTAGTGGAGACACCTTTTTGACCATGTTTCCAACAAGGTCATAGGTATAGACTTCCTTTTGGTCTCCCGGGAGCGTCATGCTTGTCCGTTCACCCAGAGCACCATGCGTGTATTTCAAGAGCCTCCCACTTGCAAGCGTGATCTGTAGTGGATTTCCTGCGATGTCGTTCACTACCGTCAGCTTTCGGTTGTCGGGAAGAATCCGGGTCAGACGTCGCCCGGATGCATCCCATGTCGATTGCTCAACCGCGCCACGGGCATCGATGGACGTGCTCAGCTGATTTGCTGCGTTCCACTGAAATGCTGTTCGGGTTCCATCCGGTCGGGTCTCAAGTGTCAGCCGATTCTGGGCATCAAATGTCAATGCTCTTGTATGCCCAAGTGCGTTGGTTACGAGGAGGCGGTTGCCATCCCGCTGATAGCGCGTCATTCCGCCACGCGGCGAAATTGCTTCCTGGACAGCATGATTGGCATCGTAGATAAAGCTGTTTGTTGCACCAGCTGCATCCGTGATGCTCTCAAGGTCGCCTGCCTCGTTGTATGCGTACCGCATCATCCGTTGGGTTTCGCCGGATGGAAGCTGGACACTTTGAAGCCCACCGATGCCATAGTTGAGCTGCCACATCCTGCCCAGAGGGTCGGTCATTCCTGACAGCCGCCCGTTCGTGTAGGTGAACACAACTTTACGGTTTGCATCATCGGTGACCGATGCCAGCCTGCCATCCAGTGTCCGGGCAAAGACAGCCGTGTTCCCAAAGCGGTCCGAAAGGGACACGGCATGAAAGCGTCCACCCGGAAGTGACTTCAGGGCATAGCGATCGTGGTTCGCCTGTGTGAACATCAACCCGCTTGCTGTTGCCACGAGTCGGTCAGCGACTCCCGGCGGGGCACTGAAGCTGGCATCGATGTTCCTTGTAAACGGGATACGGCGACCAGCCCCACAGAGGACGAGGACATCTCCAGTTACGGGATCTTGCAC
>CAIYBQ010000406.1 GCA_903924445.1 uncultured Armatimonadota bacterium
CTGCGTTTTCCGGAGCTTCATATGGGTCATCGATTCCCGTGAAGCCTTTGATCTCTCCAGCCCGCGCTTTTGCGTAGAGACCTTTGACATCCCGGGCCTCGCAGGCTTCAAGCGATGTCGCTACGTACACTTCGATAAAACTCCCATCAGGGAGTCTTTTGCGAACTGCATCCCGGTGTTCTCGCGCTGGTGAGATAAATGCAGACAGCACAATCAAGCCAGCATCGAGCATGAGTGCGGCAACTTCCCCGATACGCCTGATATTCTCCGCACGGTCATTTGCACTGAAGCCGAGATCCTGACACAGACCAAATCGGATGTTGTCGCCATCTAGGGAATATGTATGAAGTCCCCTCGCCGTCAGTTCTAATTCAACTGCAGCCGCAATGGTAGACTTCCCAGCTCCTGAGAGCCCGGTAAACCAAACGACAACGCCCCGATGTCCATTGTTCTTCTCACGGTCGACACGGGTCACCGGGTATTCTTGGCGCTGGATGTTTTTACTCACCTAAATGCCCTCGCCTTGAAAGACGCTGACATCGATGGCCTGCCAGTGCGGGTACTTTTCTCGAATCAGCTTATTGAGAGCGATTTCCTCAGCAGAAACACGTGTGGTTGCCCCACCGCCGTCGAGGGATACATCCGCAGCCCCAACGTAACGAATCAAGCCCGCAGCAACCGTCGCATTGGTCAGTCGGTCGATGAGAATAAAGCTTCCGGTACCTGGATGGCTGGAATACGTATCCATCGGAAGCGCCTGCTCGAGCTCGAGGGAGACAACCGCGATGTCATTCATCTCCAATGTGACGGCTGGGTGGTGCTCACCGGTATTGACATCGATTCGGTAGTCGACCCAGGTCACCCGTACGGGCACCTTGCTTGTCGCAAGTTTTAGATCATAGGGCGTTCCCAGTTTCAGTTCATCAGCATCAAACCAAACGAGCTCCGCCGTCGCATTCGTCGCCACCGTCACACGTTGCCCTGTTGGCACGAGCCAGTCCCCACGGCTGATGTCAACTTCATCCTGGAGGACAACGGTAATCGCATCCCCAGCAATCGCAGCTGTTAGAGGCCCATCGAATGTATCGATTCCGGTGATGGTAGATGACCGCAGGCTTGGATAAATCGTGACTGCATCGCCAACGTGAAGGCTTCCACTCGATACCGTTCCGCTAAAACCCCGATAGTCAAGATTTGGTCGGTTGACGTATTGCACGGGAAAGCGTGTGAGCTCCCCCATCGACTTTGTAATCTGCACGGTCTCGAGAAATGGGAGCAGCGCTGGCCCGGCGTACCAAGGGCTGGCATCGGATTTTGTAACGACATTGTCGCCTTTGAGGGCACTGACGGGAAAGACAGTCGCATCGGTGATGCCGACCCGCTTTGCGAGTTTATGAACATCCGCTTCGATTTCCCTAAAGCGTTGCTCGCTCCAGTCGACGATGTCCATTTTGTTCACGGCAACGGCAATATTGCGAATGCCAAGCAGCGAACAGATTGTGGCGTGTCGGCGGGTTTGGATTTGGACACCGTAGCGCACATCGATGAGGAGAATGGCAATATCCGCGTGGCTGGCCCCCGTGACCATGTTTCGCGTGTACTGCTCGTGGCCAGGTGAATCCACCAGAATGAACTTGCGCGCGGTGGTGGAGAAGTAGCGATATGCGACATCGATGGTGATGCCTTGCTCACGCTCCGCCTGAAGGCCATCGACGAGCATCGCCAGCTCAAGATCCCCCTCAGCATTCACACCTTTTTGGTCACTGCGCAGCGCGGCTAACTGGTCATCATAGAGCTGGAGCGAATCATGGAGCAAACGGCCGATGAGGGTTGACTTGCCATCATCCACGGAGCCGCATGCCAGAACACGGAGCAGGCTTTTGTTTTTGTGTTGTTCGAGGTAGCCGAGGACGCCAAGGGCGTCCAGCTCGGACATTGATTTTGGTTCCATTTAGAAGTACCCCTCGCGCTTTTTCTTTTCCATGCCAGCCTGGTCAACATCGATGACTCTTCCTTGACGTTCGCTTGTGCGTGCCCTAAGGGTTTCCTCAACAACGGCCTCGAGTGTTGTGGCGGTGGAACGGACGGCTCCGGTCAGCGGATAGCAGCCGAGGGTGCGGAAGCGGACCATTTCATGACGGATTTCCTCACCCGGGAGGAGTTCCATTCGGTTATCGTTGACCATGATCAACACACCATCGCGCTCGACCACCGGGCGTTCAGCCGCGAAGTAGAGGGGTACCATCGGGATGTTTTCCTGGAGGATATAGACCCAGATGTCCAGCTCTGTCCAGTTTGAGAGTGGAAAGACACGGATGCTTTCACCATCGCTGATTTCGCCGTTGTAAATGCTCCAGAGCTCCGGGCGTTGGTTCTTCGGATCCCAGCGGTGGTTCCGGTCGCGGAATGAGTAGACGCGCTCCTTTGCCCGGGACTTTTCTTCATCCCGGCGCGCGCCGCCAAATGCCGCATCAAAGCCGTACTTGGAGAGCGCCTGCTTGAGTCCGATGGTCTTCATAATGTCGGTGTGCTTTGAGCTTCCGTGGATAAACGGGTTTATGCCCATCGCAACGCCATCCGGGTTCCGGTGGATCAGCAAGTCGAGGTCGTACTGTGCCGTTATCTGCTCACGGAATGCATACATTTCCTTGAACTTCCACGTCGTATCTACATGGAGGAGTGGAAACGGAATCCGACCAGGAGCAAAGGCTTTCTGCGCAAGATGCAGGAGGACACCGCTATCTTTGCCGATGGAATAGAGCATCACCGGCTTCTTAAACTCGGCGGCGACCTCCCGCATGATGTGAATGGCTTCCGCCTCCAGCTGTTGTATATGCGTACGCAATTCGGACATCCCTTGCTTTAACCTCAACCCAAACACCGATCTTGTTGACGAGCTCTCTCGAAACACTATTCAGCTGTGGCAACCCCATCCCCGTACCAGTGCAAATGGTTGGCTAGTGCAGCAACTTCACCAATCACAACGAGTGCAGGGCTGGTGATGCCGTTACGCTCAATCAGCTCTGGGAGCTCGCCTAAAACGCCTGAAACAACCCGCTGGGATGGCCGGGTGCCATCCTCGATAATCGCAACCGGAGTGGATGCGCATCTCCCATGTGCAATAAGCCGTTCACGGTAGAGAGGGCTAGTACCAAGCCCCATATAAACAACAACCGTCTGCTGGCTGGCGGCAAGCGATTTCCAATCAGGCTCACGGCCATCCTTGCGGGTGTGGCCGGTTACCAGCTGAATCGTCTGAGCAAAATCGCGGTGTGTGAGCGGGATGCCAGCGTAGGCGGAGCAGCCAGCGGCGGCGGTGATACCGGGAACGACTTGAAAGCGGATGCCATTTGCAACGAGGGCTTCGCACTCTTCCCCGCCACGCCCGTAGATAAACGGATCGCCTCCCTTGAGGCGGCAGACGCGCTTGCCCTCTTTGGCAAGCTTGACCAGCAGGGTGTTGATTTCATCTTGTGGAAGCGTATGCTTACCAGCGCTTTTCGCAACGCTTATACGCTCGGCATCCCGGCGGGCAAGCGCCAGAATTTCATTGGAGACAAGGCCATCGTGCACGATGACATCCGCTTTGTGCATGCACTGCAGCGCCTTGATCGTGAGCAGCTCGGGATCCCCGGGACCCGCACCTACGATATAAACCTCCCCGGTTGCATCGGTTCCCCCTTCGAGCAGGGTCGAAAAGAGTGTGTCTGCATCAGAGCGCTTCCCCGCAGCGAGAACACCCGGAATCGGCCCCGTAAAGAACATCTCCCAAAAGCGTCGCCGCTGATCAAATGGCAGCGCATTTTTCACACGCTGGCGCATTTCTTTGGCAAACTGGCCAGCGATCGCCACCGATGCCGGTATCCACGCCTCAAGCTTTTCGCGGAGCTGGCGGGCGAGGACGGGCGCGTGGCCGCCACTGCTGATACTGATGATGATCGGTGAGCGGTCGATAATCGCGGGGAAGATAAAGCGGCTGTGCGTCGGGTCATCCACAGCATTGACCAAAATACCGGCTGCCTCACAAGCTTTGAAAATGACATCGTTGAGCGCTTCGTCATCGGTGGCCGCGATAACGAGGCGTGCCCCTTGGATGTCCGCGACATCGAAGGCCCGCTCTATAACTGTGAGTCCAGCTTGTGCAAGCGTCGAAAATCCGTGGTCGACTTCCTCGCCGATTACTGTCACGGATGCGCCCGCTTCGAGCAGCAGCCGCGTCTTACGCAGCCCAATCTCACCCGCGCCAACGACAAGGACGGGCTGTTTGGTGACATCGATGTAAAGCGGGAGAAACTCCACGATTACGCCTTGCCTTCAGGTTTTACGTGGAGGCCACACTCACGGACAAGCCCGCTAAAGCGCGTTTCTTCTTCCGTCATCCCGAGTGTCAGCGGACGGGTTGAGTGCGTATCCCCGATACTGACATAGCCCTGCTCAAACAGCGGGTGGTATGGCAATTCGTGTTGTTCGAGATAGCGGTGAACATCCTGCTTTGTCCAATCGGCAATAGGCTGGACTTTGATGCGACCTGCTACGACATCGATAAATGGTGTCTCAGCACGACTGCTGGCCTGCTCGCGCCGGAGGCCGGTAAACCAGGTTGTAACCCCAAGCGCATCGAATTTGGCATCGAGAGGCGCGACCTTATTCCGATGGTTGTAGGCCTTGATGCCATCAATTCCCTGCTCCCACTGCTTTCCGTAGCGGGCTTCCTGCCACGCAGGTGAGAGCTCAGCCCGGCAAACCACGAGATTCAGGTTCAGTCTGGATGTCAGCGCATCCATAAACTGATACGTCTCGGGAAAAAGATAGCCTGTATCAACGACCACGACGGGAATTCCCGGAGCTTGCTGTGTGACCAAATGGAGCATAACTGCGGCCTGAACACCAAAGCTGCTCGTCACCACGTGCACCCCCGGTGTGTTTTCAATGGCCCATGCGACACGTTCATCCGCAGACAGCCCCAAAAGGAAGCGGTTCGTTTCCTCGAGGGCTGTGCCGGTTGACAAGTCCGCTGCGGTTAGCACCTGTTAGGCTCCGACAATCCCGGCGCGGTGGACAAAGTCACCAAAGCGCTCACCTGCGGTTCGCTCGGCGGAATAGCGTGCGAACAGCGCATCGGTTTCCGCGAGGATAGTCGCTTCTGTGATGTTTTCCTTGTAGAGCGTATTCAGACGTGTGCCGAGTCCATTGCCACCAATATGCATGTTGTAACGACCGGGTGCTTTACCGACAAATCCGATTTCAGCGACGTACGGACGCCCGCAGCCATTTGGACAGCCTGTCATGCGGACAACAATTGCATCCTTATCGATGCCATGTTTGACCTGAAGGGCTTCGTAGTGCGTGATGAGCTCCGGGAGGTAGCGCTCAGCCTCTGCCATCGCGAGTGCACAGCTTGGAAGCGCCACACAAGCCATCGAGTTTTCACGGAGCACCGTAAGCTCTCGGCCGTAGAGACCGTGTGCCCGCGCGATGTCTTCGATTTGCTTTCGGTCATCCGGGGCGACACCGGCGACGATGATGTTCTGGTTCGCCGTCATCCGAAAATCGCCTTTGTGAACCTTTGCGATTTCAAGTAAGCCCGTCTTGAGCGAGCGTCCCGGGAAGTCCAGAATGCGTCCATTTTCGATGAAGAGCGTCAGGTGATGCTTACCATCCTCACCGGCAACCCACCCTAGGCGATCGCCC
>CAIYBQ010000407.1 GCA_903924445.1 uncultured Armatimonadota bacterium
CAGTTCGTCGCGCTGATCGGCCCAAGTGGCTGCGGAAAGTCGACGCTTATCAACCTCCTCGCGGGGCTGGATCAGCCAACGGCGGGAACGGTGTCGCTCGCGGGCCGGGCGGCGATGGTCTTTCAGGAGCCTGCACTCTTCCCGTGGCTGAACATCCGCGACAATATCGAATTTGGTGGGAAGCTACGCGGTGTTCCGTTCAGCAAGCGACGGGCACAATCCGATGTTCTCCTCAAAATGGTGCATTTACGGCGCTTTGCGGATGCGTTTCCACACCAGCTCTCCGGCGGGATGCGTCAGCGTGCAGCGATTGCCCGTGCATTGATGCTTGAGCCTGATGTCCTCCTCATGGATGAGCCTTTCGGGGCCCTCGATGCCCAGACACGCTCGCTTCTCCAGCAAGAGCTTCTCTCAATTTGGCAGGCAACCGGGAAGACGATTGTCTTTGTGACCCATTCCCTTGATGAAGCGCTGCTCCTCGCCGATAGGATTATCTTTATGTCCGCACGCCCGGGGAGGGTCGTCGGGGATGTTCTGGTCGATGCGCCATATCCTCGTGATGTCTATGGTCATCCATTTTTGACATCCCTGCACACACGGCTTCAGGATTTACTTGAAAAGGAAGTTGCCGCGGTAGCGGCTGCAGAGCATGATGATGGCTGGATGCCGCCGGTTGCGGTAGATGTGGCAATCGGGCCGGGTGAAGGAATTTAGTGATGATGATTGGATGGGTGAAATGACTCCAACCCCACTGACGGCGCAGCAGCTGGCTGCTCTCGATGATGTGCTTCGCGGGATGTCGGCTATGCAGCTGGCGTGGACCAGCGGCTACCTTGCCGGGCGCCTCTCGCAGAACGGTGACGTTGTTACGACAAGTCTTCCTCAGACAGACAGCAGCCAGAAAGCACCTCTGATCCTCTTTGGCTCGCAGACCGGCAATGCCAAGGGGATCGCGACTAAGCTCCAAGCCGCACTCGGTGCCGTAGGCATATCTGCAAATGTCTCCGACATGGCATCGTATAAACAGGCATCCCTGAAATCCGAGCAAACCGTTATTCTTATCACGGCGACATACGGCGAAGGCGAGCCGCCCGAAGGTGCAGAGCTGTTCCACAAGTGGCTGATGGGCAAGCGCGCCCCGGAGCTAAAGGGGCTGAACTTTGCGGTTCTCGGCCTTGGCGACTCCAGCTACGAGTTCTTCAACAAGACGGCACAGGACTTTGACTCGCGGCTGGAAGCGCTCGGGGCAACCCGATTGCTAGAGCGTGTCGAGCTCGATGTCGACTATAAATCCGCGGCGGATGCCTGGATTGCTGAAGTCGTCACAAAGCTGAAGTCCCTGAGCGGATCTGCTGCACCATCGGCGCAGCTGACGCAAACCGTACAGCCAGCTTCATCTGCAGCTTGGACAAAGGAAAATCCATTTGTCGCTGAGCTCCTGGTCAACCAGAAGATCACGGGCCGTAGATCCGAAAAGGATGTCCGCCATATTGAGATTTCTCTCGAAGGCAGCGGGCTGACGTACAAACCCGGTGATGCGCTTGGCGTTTGGTTTACCAACGATGCATCATTGGTTGATGAGATTTTGACCATTACGGGCGCGGATGGCAGTGCGTTGGTTACGACAGCAAATGGTGAAGTCACCCTCACAGATGCGTTGACGAATCACTTTGAGCTCACGCAGGCCTACCCGGGATTTGTGACCAAGGTAGCAGAACTGACAGGCGATCCACGCTACATCAGCCTCTCGGATGACAAAGCAACGCTCCGTACCGCGGTCGCTGATCGGCAAATCGCTGACATCCTGCGCGCAAACCCCGTCGCGCTGACCGCCGACCAGCTCGCCGCTGCGCTCCGACCGCTCCAGCCGCGCCTCTATTCCATCGCCAGCAGCCAGACCGAGCTCCCGGATGAAGTCCACACAACGGTCGCGGTCGTGCGCTATGCAGTGGATGGCGCCGCGCGCGAAGGTGGTGCAAGTGGATTCATTGGTAGCCGCTCTGAGCCAGGCGATACAGTTCGCGTTTACATCGAACCGAATGACCACTTCCGCCTACCGGTAGATCCGGAAACACCAGTCATCATGATCGGCCCAGGAACGGGCATCGCTCCGTTCCGCGCATTCCTACAAGAACGGGATGCCACTGGTGCATCCGGCAAGTCCTGGCTGTTCTTTGGCAACCCACACTTCACCGAAGACTTCCTCTACCAAGTCGAGTTACAGGATTACCTCTCGCGTGGCATCTTGACGCACCTCAATGTCGCCTTCTCCCGCGACCAGGCGCACAAAATCTACGTGCAGGACAAGCTGCGTAAGCACGCAGTGGAGCTGTACCAGTGGATACAGGATGGTGCGCATATCTACATTTGTGGGGATGGCCAGCGGATGGCAAAAGATGTCCATGCGGCGCTCCTCGATATCGTTTCCGAGCAGGCTGGCCTCGACCCCGATGGGGCAGAAGTGCTCCTCGATGACCTCCGCGCAAGCGGCCGCTACCAAAGG
>CAIYBQ010000408.1 GCA_903924445.1 uncultured Armatimonadota bacterium
GTGAACCACGTAAAGCCACCCATGCCACCGCCGCACATCCCAGCAGGAGCATCCGAAAAGCTGTAATAGCCCCAGCAACCCGGAGCTGCTTCCGTGTTGTATGTTTCTTCTAGTATTGACTGCGCACGATCAAAATCGAAATCCTGTATCAATGAATCATCATTGTTATCAATATCTGACATTTGTTGTTTACTCCAGATGGCTACTCGGTGGCTGCCTGGCCATATGTTGGGAATGGTTTCGTTGCTAACATAGTCGAATCGCGATGTGGTCCAGGTTTGTGACACAACTTTTTGCACTTTTGTTAGTGGTTATGTTTTTCACGGACCATCAAGCGTTTGCGCATGGCTCTTGATAACTAATCGCGCAGCTGGTCGATGCTGTGACACCACCACAATAGAAAAACAAAAAAGCCCGACCTCATGACAAGGTCAGACTTTCCTGAAAACGAAACTAGTCGAGACTAGGTCGATTGAAGGCGCTCCGGGAGGCGGTCCTGCCGTAGCAAGTCATCCAGTGTCTCACGCTCATAAACCACATCGGCGTTACCATTTTGCACAAAAACCACCGCCGGTCTGCGGAAGCGGTTGTAGTTGCTCGCCATCGCGTGGTTGTAAGCACCCGTTGTCTGTACCGCCAGGACATCGCCCTCGCCAATCGCGCCCGTTGGCGTGTTCCAGATCAAGATGTCGGTCTCACAGTGCTTACCCGCAACGGTTACGATTTGATCGCGTGGCTGGTCAGCACGATTGGCCACGAGGCAGCGATAAACCGCATCGTAGAGCTGAGGGCGAGGGTTATCGCTCATCCCGCCATCCACAGCAACATACGTACGCGTGCCGGGCTCCTCAACAATATTCACCTTTTTGGCCTGGCCGACGGTGTAGAGCGTCGTTCCCGCTTCGGCTACGAGGGACCGACCTGGTTCAAGGAGCAGCGCAGGCGTCTCGATACCATATTTCTCAAATGCCGCATCCAGTGCCGAACAAAGCGTCTCGGCGAATGCCTCGTAGGATGGTGGCGCGTGGTGCTCCAGATAACGGACACCAAGCCCGCCACCAAGGTCTAGCTCTGGAAGCGACTTGCCTGTCTCGGACTTTACGGTCGCGAGGAACTCAACCATCACATCGATGGCATCCGTGTGCGACTGCGTATCCAGCAGCTGCGACCCGACGTGGCAGTGGATGCCCCTAAGATCAATCCCTGGCAATGTCAGCGCTTCCTTTATCGCTTCGAGGGCTGAGCCATCGGAGACATTGATGCCAAACTTGGAGTCTTCCTGACCCGTTCGGATACGGCGGTGCGTGTGCGGATCAATCCCCGGTGTCACACGAATCAGAATCGGTTGCACAATTCCGTGTCCGGTCGCGATACGGGAGAGGCGACGCAGCTCATGCGGGTTGTCGACGACAAAGCGGCCAACTCCCTTGGCAATACCAAGCTCGATTTCTTCATCGGACTTGTAGTTGCCGTGGTACAGGATGTTCTCTGGCGGGAAACCAACCGACAGCGCGGTGTAGAGCTCACCGCCGCTTGCGACATCGATGTCGAGGCCTTCCTCGTTCACAACCGCTGCAATGGCCTGCACGAGGAATGCTTTGGATGCATACGAAATCCGGACATCCCCTTTATAGCGCTTACCAAACACTTCCGTGTACTTGCGGCAGTTCTCACGGACGAGGGCTTCATCCACGACGTA
>CAIYBQ010000409.1 GCA_903924445.1 uncultured Armatimonadota bacterium
AAATTTCGTAAGTAGCGAGAGGCAGATGTTTAGGCACCCAATGGGTGTTTCTTGTATGTCTTACGCAATTAGCGGTAAGTTGGTGCATTACCGGACGAATTACAGGTGCGGTTTGCCTGACAAACAGCGCATGATTATTGATGGTTCATTGGTTTTCCGGGAGGATTAGGTAATGGTGATGTCCATAGTGTTTGCGGCGCTGGCATTGGTTTCCGTGGATGTGCAGACGATCCGAGCGGATGTCAGCTTTCTCGCATCCGACCGTCTCGCGGGCCGCGGAACGGGTGAGCCGGGAAATGCGCTTGCTGCCGGTCATGTGGCATCACGGTTCGCAGCGCTTGGACTTACTCCCGGAGCATCAACAAATCAGTGGCTGCAACCCTTCAAAGTTGCGATGGGAAATCGCCCTGGATCATCGTCAACCATAAAGATTGATGGCCGTGGCATCAAGGGAAGCTCTTCCGTGATGGTGCATCCCCGCAGCGGTAGCGGAAATGTAGCTGCAAACATCGTTGCTGCATCCCCGGGCGCTGCGCTCAAGGGAGCCATCGCGGTTGTTCCATTGCCTCCTGATTCAGGATTGATTAAGCAGGCTGGTCTGGTTGCTGCGGCGCGGGATGCGGGCGCGGTTGGTGTGATTTTGCTTGCGGACAAAAACCCGGATGGTGCATTTGGCATCCATGTTGAGGGACCCGGCGCTGACTACGGCTTGCCCGTTGTCGTTATGCTCAAGTCTGCGTTTTCGCCGAGTGGGCGTTTGCCCGAGCGCGGGAGCTTGTCGCTGACGATGGTGCCCCTTGAGGTCACGACGAACAATGTGATCGGTGTGTTGCCCGGAACAGACCCGCAGTTATCGAAAGAAGTTGTGGTTGTCGGAGCGCACCTTGACCATTTGGGCATGGGAGGCGCATCCTCGCTTTCGGATAGCAAATCTCCAGCGATTCACCACGGCGCGGATGACAACGCATCCGGTACGAGCGCGCTGATTGAGATCGCATCTATTTTGTCATCCCCTGCGAACCGTCCAAAGCGCACGGTCGTGTTCATCGCATTCTCGGGTGAAGAGCTCGGATTATTGGGGTCTGTCCACTATGTGAAGAACCCGGTCTATGCGATCAAGGACACGGTGGCGATGGTCAATCTGGACATGGTTGGCCGGATGAAGGACAAGAGTCGTTTGTCGCTGATTGGGGTAAAGACGAGTCCGGGTTGGGAGACGGTTGTCTCGCCGCTGGTCAAGCGTTCAGGCTTGAATGTGGTGCTTGAGGACTCCACGAGCGGTGGCAGTGACCATCAGCCTTTTCAGGCGGCAAAGGTTCCTGTGACATTCTTCTTCACAGGGCTGCATGCGGATTATCATAGGCCAAGCGATACGGTTGATAAGCTTGACATCGATGGCATTGCCAAGGTCAGCCAGCTGGCAGCGCGGGTTGTGGAGCGTGTTGCAGATGCCCGTGAGCGTTTAGTGTTCAGCGAGCCTCCGGCTGTTGTGGGTGGTTCGTCCACGATGCGTGCAAAGGCATCCCTGGGGACGATCCCTGAGTACGGAGCTGGAGTCATTGGTGTCTTAGTGGGTGGTGTCCGTGCGGGGAGCCCGGCGGAGAAGGCGGGGCTGCAGGCGGGTGACATTTTGGTCGGGTTCGCGGGCAAGACGATCCGGAGTATTGAAGAGTACACGGCGGCGCTTGGGGAAGCGAATCCGGGGGATGTTGTTGAGCTTAAGGTTGACCGTAAGGGCAAGATTTTGCTGATGAAGGCGACGCTGGCCGAGAGCCGCCGCTAGGGATTTTGAGAGGAATTGATGATGCGTAATAACAAGGTTGGAGCCGTGACGTTGCTGACGGCATTGATTGGAGTAGGAGTGGCGGCTTTCGCGAACGTGCAACCTCCTGCCGCAGGGGATGGCCCATTGGCTGCGATGCTTGATCCGAAGGAAAAGCATCTCTCAAATGTCCGTCAGCTGACATTTGGTGGTCAGAATGCGGAAGCCTATTGGTCCTACGATGGCAAGAAGCTGATTTTTCAACGCTACGATGGCGATACCTATAAGGCAGATCAGCAGTTTGTGATGAATGCGGATGGTTCCAACCGTATCCGTGTCTCAACGGGCACTGGACGCACGACCTGTGGCTATTTCCTGAAGGGAGATAAGCAGGTTATCTTCGCATCCACGCACGGCTTTGGGCCTGAGATTCCTCAAGATCCTGACCGCTCGCTAGGTTATGTCTGGCCGATTTTTCCAAGCTACGCCATTTGGAAGGCAAACGCCGACGGTACGAACCTGACGCCTCTGTTCCCAAAGAAGGTTGAGCTGGGCAAGAAGGTTGGCTATAACGCTGAGGCTACTGTTAGCCCGGATGGCAAGCGCGTTGTGTTTACATCCACGATGGATGGCGATCTCGAACTGTACACGATGAAGCCTGATGGCACGGATGTCAAGAGGATCACCAACCGTGTTGGCTACGATGGCGGTGCATTCTTTAGCCCAGACAGCAAGAAGTTGGTTTGGCGCGCTGGGTTGCCAAAGACGCCTGAGGCGATTGCTGACTACAAGCGTTTGCTTGAGCAGGATCTTGTGCGTCCAAGCCAGATGGAACTTTGGATGGCAAATGCCGATGGCACAGATGCAAAGCAGATCACAAGCAATGGTGCGGCGAACTTTGCGCCGTACTTCACCCCGGATGGTAACCGCTTGGTGTTTGCATCCAATATGGGTGACCCAAAGCGGCGTACGTTTGATCTTTACCTGATCAATCTAGATGGCAGTGGTCTGGAGCAGGTCACGTACGGACGTCAGTTTGATTCCTTCCCAATGTTCTCACCGGATGGCAAGAAGCTGGTTTGGGGTTCGAATCGTAATGGCAAGGATCACGAGACGAATATCTTTGTCGCGGATTGGAAGCCGTAAGGCTATTTTTCTCTAACGTTAGTCATTGAGCTCTGCCACCATTTAGGTCCAGGGCTCTTTTTATTCTCATTGGACTTGTGTGACTGAACACATTCAGGAGACAAATGTTTTGCGATGACACATTCTGCTCGAGCGTGGGCTTGGATCGGCCGTCTGTCAGTGGACCGTCTCTCCTTGAAAAGAAGAAAAAATCCCCTTCCCATTACATTCAGGAGACAAATGTTTTGCGGTGACACATTCTGCTCGAGCGTGGGCTTGGATCGGCCGGCAGTCAGTGGACCGTCTCTCCTTGAAAAG
>CAIYBQ010000410.1 GCA_903924445.1 uncultured Armatimonadota bacterium
CTCGATGTATGCCGGGTCATTGAGTGTGACCAGTGCCTGCAGAGGCGTATTAGTTGGCTGCCGGCGGAGCGTACACGCTTCACGGCTGGGCGCATCAAAGGTTGCCATGCTTGGGTACGGAACGGTCCGGCGCCAGAAGGTGTAGAGGCCGCGGCGGTAGCGTTCCGCTCCCATGCTTGTCGGGTAGTTGCGCTCGCCATTGAAGGCAGCCTGCCACAGTCCATCGGGCTGCGGCGGGTAAACGCTTGGCCCACCGATGGTCGGAGTCAACAACCCCGATATCGCCAAGGATTGGTCGCGAACGCCTTCTGCATCGAGGCGGCGGCGGGGATAGTGGGATAGATGAACATTCCGCGGGTCGCGACGCTCAGCGACCGAGCTTGCGAGGGAGCTGCGACCATAGGTGTCCGTCAGCACGATTTCACGGATTAGCTCTTTGACATCCCAGTCGTGCATAAACATCACGGCCAGCTGGTCGATAAGCGCCTGGTTTGTCGGCAGGGCACCTTGGATTCCGAAGTCCTCTTCCGTTTCCACGATGCCTCGCCCGAAGAGCTGTGCCCAGATCCGATTGACGGCAACACGTGCTGTCAGCGGGTTATCCCGGCTGACCAGCCACTTTGCAACGCCGAGGCGATTTAGCGGTGCACCTGCCGGAAACTTTCCAAATGCCGCGGGAACAGCCGGCTGAACAGCATCCCCCTTCATCTGGAAATTACCGAGTGTAAGCATTGTGCTGGTGCGCTGTTTGTCACCTGCGAGCTCCACCATGACGGGGACACGAATCGTTCCGATGGCGGCACGCTGTGCCCGAAGCTCGGCAATTGCGATGCGATCGGGGTCGCCACTCGGGAAGGTTTCTCGCGCAGCGATAATGGCATCAGCGATGGGCGCCTCTGCAACCGGTTTGCGGTCAGCATCGAGGAGCGTGACACGGATGCCCTTCATCTTGCCAATATGTGCATCGGTGCGAGGGTGGATACGGATACTGTCGACTTGAACGGCAGCCCCCAGGTCAACTTCCCACCAAGGGTTGTCCTGGCTTGCGGTATGCGTGGTGGATTTGTTGTCAAAATTACCATCTGGATTGCCATCGACAGCAAGCTTTGCCGGCCCACCGTAGTCCGTAGAGCTCTGGGATGCGGCTTTACCAACGGCGATGTTCTTGCCGCCAGATATGACTTCAACTTCGGCGAGCATCAGGAAGGATGCAGTCCCAGGTTGCGTGATACGTACGAAACGTGCTCGCTTCGCAGCGCTGGTTGTGGTCTGTGCTGGCCGTGCTGCAAGCTTGGCTTCGGCATCCTTGATACGTGCATCCAGCTGCGTTGCAAGGTCACGCCTGCTTGGCGGCGTTACTGCGAGTAGCGGCGACTCATCCGGCTGGTCGTTGTCCATCGTCTGGTTGAAGACGGCGAGCAGCTGGTAGTACTCGCGCTGGCTGATTGGATCGAACTTATGTGTGTGGCACTGGGCACATTGAACCGTGATGCCCATCAGGCCCTGCACGGTGGTCTGAATACGATCCTTTACCGCGGCGGTACGGAATTCCTCATCGGATGTCCCGCCTTCGGTGTTGGTCATCGTGTTCCGGTGGAATGCGGTGGCAAGGCGTGTGTCATCCGTGGCACCGGGGATGATGTCGCCGGCGAGCTGGAGGGTTACGAACTGGTTGTACGGGATGTTGCGGTTGAGGGCATCGATGACCCAGTCGCGCCATGGCCAGAGGTTGGTGCGCAGCGGGTCGGAGCCGTAGCCGGCGGAGTCGGCATAGCGTGCGAGGTCAAGCCAAGGCCGTGCCCATTTCTCGCCAAAGTGCTTGGATGCGAGAAGTCTGTCAACGGCTTTCTCCTTTGCATTTGGAGATTTGTCAGCTTGAAAGGCGCGGATTTCGGTAAGGGTTGGCGGGATTCCTGTGAGGTCGAGGGAGACGCGTCGGAGCCATGTGCGGCGGTC
>CAIYBQ010000411.1 GCA_903924445.1 uncultured Armatimonadota bacterium
CACTAACTGTGTCGCAGACTTCTGGAAAATCGCAGAGGCTGGTACTCAAAAGGCTGATGGCGAGCTTGACAACGTCAGTGTCGAGTTCAAAATGCCTGCTCAGGGTACACCTGAAGAGCAGAAGGCAATCGTTGATGGCCTCCTCGCTGATGGCGTCAAGGCGATCGCAATTTCGCCTAAGGACCCTGCAAACCAGACAACCTACCTGAACGAAGTTGCTGATAAGGCTATTTTGATCACTCAGGACTCCGATGCTCCGGAATCCAAGCGTACGGTTTACATCGGTACCGATAATGTAGCAGCTGGCAAGCAGGCCGGTGAGCTCGTCAAGGAAGTCCTCCCTGCGGGTGGCAAAATCGTTCTGTTCGTCGGAACGACCGACCAGGCAAATGCCAAAGAGCGTATCCAGGGCGTCAAGGATGCGCTGAAGGGCACCAACATCACCGTTGTCGATACCCGTACTGACAACTTTGATCAGGCAAAGGCCAAGACAAACGTCACAGAAATTCTGTCTGCCAATCCTGACATCGTCGGAATGGTCGGTCTCTTCGCCTACAACGCACCAGCGATCGTGTCCGCATTGAAGGATGCTGGCAAGCTTGGCAAGATCAAGATTGTTGCCTTTGATGAGCAGGATGAGACGCTTCAGGCAATCAAAGATGGCCATGTTGCAGGAACCGTTGTTCAGCAGCCTTACGAGTTTGGCTATCAGTCTGTAAAGATGATGTCCGCTCTCCTCAAGGGTGAGAAGCCTGAAATCCCTGAGAACAAGCAGATCATCGTCCCTACGAAAGTCATCAAGCAAACCGATGTCGATACGTTTTGGGCTGAGCTGAAGAAGTTGACAGGCAAGAGCTGACATTGTCAGGTCTTGTCCCCGCTTTGACCATGTCCGGGATATCCAAGCGATATCCCGGCGTGGTTGCTTTAAACGATGTTTCATTATCCGTAATGCCAGGGGAGGTTGTTGCGCTCCTCGGTGAGAACGGCGCTGGCAAATCGACGATGATGAAGATCCTCGGCGGTGTCGTGCAGCCAGACAGCGGCGTGGTAACCATCGGTGGAACGCCCGCCAAACCCGCATCCCCTGCCGATGCTGGCAAGCTCGGTATTGCGTTTGTCCACCAGGAACTCTCGGTCCTCGATAACCTCGATGTTGCAGGAAACATAAACCTCGGTCGTGAGCCAAGCAAGTTTGGGATGCTCGATGTCCCGGCGATGCACGCGATTGCATCCAATGCGACCAAGCGCGTTGGCCTGGATGTCCACCCAACAACACCCCTTTCAAACCTTCCTATTGCACACCGTCAGCTGATTGAGATTGCGCGTGCACTCGCTCAGGATGCGAAGATTCTCATCCTCGATGAGCCAACATCCTCGCTGACGCCAACGGAAACTGCGACGCTACTGGACCTCATCCGCGAGCTCAAGTCACAAGGCGTTGCTATCGTCTATATAACCCACCGTCTCGGCGAGGTGACCGCGGTCGCAGACCGCGCCGTTGTGCTGCGTGATGGCAATAATGCTGGCGAGCTTGCGAAGACAGAGCTGACGCACGACCGCATGGTTACTGCGATGGTCGGCCGGAAGATTTCCGGTGATAACTCATACGTGCCGCGAACGCCCGGTGAAATCATCCTCGATGTCAAAGACTTGACAACGCTGCGGCACCCAAATGGCAAGGCTACATTTACGCTACGTGCGGGTGAAATCGTCGGGATGGCTGGTCTTGTCGGCGCTGGGCGCACCGAGCTTGCCGAAGCCCTCTTTGGCATCACGCCTGCGGTTACGGGAAACATCAGCCTTAGTGGTACGCCGCTTTCGATGACCAGTGCACAGGTGGCCATCGCCAACCGCCTTTACCTCGTACCTGAAGACAGGCGTCATCACGGTCTGGTGGTTTCGCTCAGCATCCGTGAAAACATCTCGCTCCCAGACCTTGCCAATATGCAAACCGGCGGTCTTGTGAACCGGGCAAAAGAAGCTCAGGTCACCCAAGAGCGCGCAAATGCCCTTACAGTCAAGGCTCCTTCGGTCGAAATGGCAGCGGCAAACCTCTCC
>CAIYBQ010000412.1 GCA_903924445.1 uncultured Armatimonadota bacterium
AGATATGTCTGAGTCCAAGCGATGCGGCCTTTTCAAACATCACCAAATTCGGGGTCGTTAACGGATCGCCAATCGGGTCATCCAACATACCCATGACATCGGCTGTACGCTCGTGAATGGTCCGTTCGGTTATCTCAAGCACATGATGTTTTGTACCAAGATGCTCGGCGACCATCCCCGACCACTCGAGCTCATTCGCATAGGCATCTCCAAAGTGGATGCTAATCGTGTGGACATCCCCGTCGTGCAGCTGTTTCACAAATGCCGCCACTAACGAGGAATCTAGCCCTCCAGACAGAAAAACGCCGATTGGTTGACCTGCGAGTGGAGCCAAGTGTTCGGAGATGACGGTGGTGAGCAGCTCCTTTAGATGTTTCGCGTACCAGTCCAGTGGCCGATTAAAGTTATTGGAATCCAAGAGGAGGGGAGCATCGGTCGGGGCGAGGCCAAGGCCATCCCAGTCCACACCCGGGCGCAGCTCGGAAACACCGGCAAACATCGTTCGGCTCCCGGGGACAAATGCGCAGCAGAGGTAGTCGATCAGAGCCCGCTCATCGAGAATTCGGGGCGTATCCGCTAGGTTTACCGGATGCTGTGCGTTTAGAAGTTTGCCCGGATGGTCACGGTAATAGACCGTTTGTTCCCCGATGGCATCCCGTGAAAGCCTATCCAAAGCTGTCTGGCGCGGATGCATCGAAGGCTGCGGTGTCTCCACCACCCATCCACGGACTAAAGCCCGCATCGTGGTACGCGTAACCGGTCGGACTCCACATATAGCCCATTAGGAAGAATCCCCCCATCGAGTCCCAGTCATCCTGATAGGTTGCTTTCGATGCCTCAGAGAGTCCCATGTACGCTGTCTTTAGGAGCTTTGCGGGCCGGATTCCACTAAGGGAACATGTGTAACCCTGATTCAGCCAGTCGAGTTCGTCGGTTGGGAGACGGGTCTCAACGACTGATTTCTCACCGTGTTCGACGAGGAGCTTTTGCGCCCACGCCTGTCGTGGGCTGAGTCCGATGTCTGCGATCCAGATACGTCGATCGCCAAACCATTCGGCTGAGCGCAGGGTGGCTGCGGCTGCAAATGCGCTTGCGGATGCATCATGGAGGTACGCAACCACCAGATCAGGATTGCGGCCCAGCATCGTCATGATCGCATCCCGGCGGTCCGGCGCTGGGTAGGCACCATCCGCGCTAAGGACAGCACAGTTATTTTCGAAGTGAAAGCGGTTCGCGACGAGCATCGCGGCGATATCGGCATTGTCCACAATCAGACAGCGGTCGAAGGAGTAATTGAGAAGCTCTGGAAGAACGGGTGTTGGCGTTGCGGTGTTTGGATTGGCATCCACAAGACCTTCGGGCTCCCCGTGTATCCGGCGCCATTGGTTGTAGTAGTAATGGGTGAACGTTTCAAAGCTCATTGGGGGCCCAGCGACCTTGGCTGGAGCGGAGCCGCCGCCAGGTCCACTGACCCCCAGTGCGAGCATTAACGGGACAAGCGCCACGATTCCCAATGCAGTGCCACATCCAGCAGTTGCCGGTGCCGGGAGGCGTCGCATGAATTCGTAGTAGAGCTGTTTGATGGTGAAGGAGTATTTGCCAGCAGAGCCAACCCCAATGATTGCCTTTTGAAAAAGCATATCGGTGACGGCGATGTGATTTACGTACGCAGGGGGCCGTTGCTGGGATGTTCCACCCTTGTGGTCCGCCTGAACGACGAAGTCCACTTGGGGTAGTCCGGTGAATGCAAAGCGATGGAGACACGCGGAGCACTTGCTCGTCGCACGTGCCAATTTGTTTGGTGTATTACTCTGACAATGAATGCACTTCACGAAAGACCTCCCACTGAAACAGCGTCCAAATGCGCTCACCGAGACGCCGTCTACGGTACGCATCCGGCGCATCCACAATACCAGACATCAGCATATCGACATACTCTTGATGTATCCGCTGGTCCCGGTGTTTGTTACGGCGACCTAACACCTTGCGAACCTGCTTTCCGAGAGCGTGGTCACCAGTGGCCCAGTGTGTCGAGGGAACGCCCATCCCGCGTTTTGGGAGAGCTGCGATTTCAGGGGATGTCATTTCTGCGACAAGTGCTCGGAGGATTGCCTTGTCTGTAGCACCATCCAGAATCGTTGAATCGGGCATAGATGAGGCAGCCGCAACCAAATCTGTATCGAAGAATGGTGCATTGGCATCGATTTTATGGGCTTCCACAAGCTCGGTAAACCGTGGCAGAATCGTCCCGCCGCCTTTGGTTGCAAAATTGAGATGGCGTAGGGTTGCGAGCAGCGAGAGGTCTCTTTCTTTTGGGAGGCAGCTTCGAATCCAGGCATGGACATCAAATGGTTTGTCATTACCACCTTGCAACGTTTGAGGATTTATCAAGTCCGGGATGTCATCCAAGAACCTGTGAAAGGTCTTTGCATAGACGGATTCAAGCGGTGCGCCTGTCAGGGCAAGCTCGGTCACCATCGGCTTGTTCGCCCAGCCTCCAAAGACCTGATCACCGCCTTCTCCGCTGAAGAGGGCATCGCAGCCAGCATCCACTGCCGCTTTACCCAGGAGATACCAAGGGACACAGACGGCATCCCCATACGGACTTATCATTGCAGCCGTCGCGGCATTGACATTGGTTAGGATGGCATCCGGGGAGGCATCCACGATGAAGAGTGGGATATCGAGATGCCTTGCGATCTCGCGTGCGGTTGCAACTTCATCGCTCCATGGAGGTCCAAAATCAAGCGTGATAGCCATTATTTGATTGCGGTCAAGGACAGCTCGGCAGAGTGCGGCGATGATGGTGCTGTCGAGACCTCCGGACAGAGCAACCCCGATGCGTTTATACGAAGGGAGGAGCCTAGCGTGGACAGATTCGACAAGTGCGCTCCGAATATCGTTGTCACCAACGGGCAGTTTTGTGCCGGAAGGTGGTTGGTAGATCCAGGGTCTTGAGTACCCCGAAAATACGTAAAGCGGTGGAACTACCCATCCGGTGATGAGATACGACTGCAGCGCCTGTAGTGTGGAATCAGATTTCTCTGGTGAACAAACAACAGACCGATCAGCACCGAAGCGCTGTCGCGATTCCAGGACTCTACTGTTTTGCGCGAAGCTCGACATTGGTTACGGTAAGTGTTCCTTTGGTCGATGCATCATTGATCGACTTACCCGTTTTGAACGCGATGCGTAGGTTTCCGGATGGAGGCGACCACGCGGTGTTTTTCCAGTTGGAGCCTTGGCGCACCTGCTTTTGGAACTCCTTTGCAGAGATCGAAACAGCTGTCCCTGTCGGCGACACAGGGCCCCGCCAGCGGACATCGCCAGCCTCGATGTCTACGCGAACATTAGGAATGCCATTCCCAGCCACCTGAGCCGTTACTGCTTCAACCTCACGAACATTCCCAGCGGGAACAATGATGTTTCCGTAGAAGTCGCCTTTGCTGTCAGGAACAAACTGGTCGATTACAAGCGTTGCTGCACTGCTGTTAGCACTGATAGACCCCTTTGATTCCGAGTTTGCTCGAACGGAGGCATCCGAGAGGTCATAGATATTTGTAACTGACGCGGAGGACATCACAACTGGAGCTATTGGCGTCGGTGCTCTGGAGACGGTAAGTGTCGAAGCCAAGAGGACTCCGATACCAGCCAACGCAATCGCAGAAATAATCCAGGTTTTTCTGCGCTTTGCCTTCACGGCTTCGAGGCGCTGAACGTGAAGTTCTTGCGCCGCGCGGTCGAGGTACTCCTGTGGCAAGCCAAGCTCGGCTGCGGCTGCCGCACTGGCATCCGCATTTCTCCGATGTTCTTCATCCTCACGGTAGAGCTTGTCAGCAATACGGAAGATTTCGGCTTGGTCTTCGGCCGGGATGTCCGTCTGTTTCAGCACAGGCTAGTCGTTGCCGACCTTTCCTTTGAAGTAGGCGATGGTTTCCAGAAGGCCATCCTCGAGGGACACAACCGGCTCCCAGTTCAAGAGAGCCTTTGCAACGGTCAGGTCTGGACGGCGCTGTTTAGGGTCATCGGATGTTGGTAGCTCCTGGTAAACGATCTCACTGGATGACTCCGTGAGACGCTTAATCTCCTGAGCAAACTCAAGCATCGTGCGCTCGGTTGGGTTTCCGAGGTTTACTGGTCCGGAGTGGTTACCATCGAGCTCACTGAAGCGGAAAATGCCTTCGATTAAGTCTCGGACAAAACAGAACGAACGCGTTTGCTGTCCAGTTCCGTACACGGTGATCGGTTCACCGCGGAGCGCTTGTCCGATGAAGTTTGGTACGACACGTCCATCATCAAGGCGCATATTGGGGCCGTATGTGTTGAAAATCCGGAAGATACGGGAATCCACGCCCTTGAACCTACGGTAAGCCATCGTGATCGATTCACCGAAACGCTTCGACTCATCGTAGACGCCGCGGATACCGATAGGGTTGACATTTCCCCAATAGGTCTCAGGTTGCGGGTGCACAAGAGGGTCTCCGTAGACCTCTGATGTGCTTGCAATCAGGAAGCGTGCGCCATTGACCCGTGCGAGCTCTAGGGCATTGTGCGTGCCAACACTGTTCACCTGTAGGATTTCAATAGGCTTTGTCGGGAAATCCACTGGGCTCGCTGGGGATGCCAGATGGAAAACGACATCCACAGGGCCATCAACGGTAAATGGCTGGATAACATCCTGTTCAATCAGGGTGAATGCCGGGTTGTCGATGACATCTGCGACGTTGTCTGGGCTGCCGGTGATGAAGTTATCGAGGACGGTAACTTTATAGCCTTCGGACAGAAGCCGCTTCGACAAATGTGACCCAAGAAATCCGCTTCCACCTGTTACGACTGCATGCTTCATGTCAATATCACCAATCCTTTTGATCCGGAAACGGATGTGTCTAATTCTACCTACGCAGTCGGTCGTGCGCCAAGCATCGATTGTCTGCGATAATGCCGCATGATCACGTTTCAACGTGTAGCCGCGGCAGCGATTTTTACAACTCCTATTATCCTATCCGTACCAACGTCTGCACAAACTGGGCCAGCGAAGATTCCTGCTGTTGCTGTCCCTGTTATTGTTGATGGTTTGATCGATGCGAATGAGTGGGATGCTGGTACGACATCCGGGGCATGGGAGCGCTTTGGTGGTCCAACGCCCGTGCAGGAAGCGACCGAAATACGGCTGCTCTCAGACAGTAAGTACCTCTATGTGCTTATAAAGGCCACCGATAAACTGGCATCCCGTATCCGTGCAAACGAGACGCAGCGGGGGAGCAGCGCTGTTCTCGAAGATGACTCCATTCGGATTCATATTGACTCGCAGGGTGCGGGCATCGGATTTTCAACCTTTGCATTTAACACGCTTGGGACGCAATACACCGAGCTTGAAGGCGGGACATCATCGAATTGGAAATGGGCTGGCGACTGGAAGGTGGCGGTACACCGAAGTGAAAATGGCTATACCGCGGAAGTCGCGATCCCGTGGAAGCTGCTTAAGCATCCAAAAGGGGCATCATCGATTGGTTTTGTCGCCATGCGCCGAGTTTTTCGGGAATCGAACCCTGTAGCAAGCCCGCCGCTTCCCGCTAATTTGCAGACGACGAAGAACCTGGCTCAGTTTATGGGACGTTTTGAGACAGGTCCTCTCCCGGAGACGCCATCCGCTCCGGTTATATTGCCCTATACCTATGCCACAGCAGGAGCAACAAATCGAGCGAAAATAGGAGTCGATATAAAGGCACCTGTAACATCGGGTGTCACTGCCCTTGCCACGCTCTTTCCCGACTTTCAAAACATCGAAAATGAACTCAATACAGTGGCCTTTAGCTATAACGAGCAGGCACTCTTGGATCGTCGACCCTTTTTTGCGGAGGGCAGTGAGTTTATGCCGGAGCGGGATTTGTTTTATTCCCGCCGCATCTCAGCGGTAGATACCGGAGCTAAGCTCGTCGGCCGGGATGGTAACCAAACGTTTGGTGCGTTGGTGACATCAACCGCAGATGGTCCGCTCGACCGCACATCGACTGCATTCCGCTATGACAAGGCATTTTCGCCTCTCAAGTCCATTGGGGCAGCGCTCGTCTCCGATAACCTCTCTGGCTCTTCTGACTCACGTGTGGCTCGTATCAGTGGTGATTGGGGCCAGATGTCCGGTCGTGGGAGGTACTCTCTGACATCCCGTTTACTGCAGTCTTGGAATCAAGGGGCTGCTGCGGGTACGGCTGGGGAGCTTTCGGCGAACTGGCGGGATGTCCCTGGCAGACTGAATGCCAAGATTGGTTTGTCTCAGCTCGATAGTGACTTCTACAGTCCTCTTGGCGTGCTCATTGACAAGGACCGGCGTGGATCCAACTTCAATGTCTTTCAGAGCAACCGCTTCGACAAAGGTCCTATAGAAGCGTACACCGTTGATTACAGCAAGACTGGTGCGAACCGCGAATCAACCGGTGAGTTCTTTTATGATCGCGACTTGTTGGTTGTGGATGTACAAAACCGCCGCGGTTTCGGCATCAACATGGGCTTTATTGTTCAGAGGAGAGTCCAGCAGCTCGACGGCGATAGAAATGTGGACCGGATTACGCACGTTGCTGGTTTATGGAACCGTCGTTCTCTGTTCTCGACCGGTGGAATTGGCTATGACACCGGTCGACAGAATGGACTTAGCTATCGCTTGATTGAAATGCAACAAGGCTTTCTGATCAGCCGGCTGTGGAATGCAAAGCTGACAGCGCTCCAACAGTCACTCGGCGATGTTGACACGAGGCAGGTGATTGTCACGACAACTCTCCGCATCGATTCTGAGCGAAGTATCTCTGCAAGACTTGTCGGTCAGAATGGGACAGGGAACATTGCAAATATTGCCGGCCAACCCGGAACCAATATTTATATGGCGTATTCTCAGCGGACGCGGAGCGGAACGGATTACTTTCTAATCGTCGGCGATCCAAATATGCCAAATACGCGTGGTCAGGTGACGTTCAAGATGGCTAAGGCGCTGTAGCACGCGGGTTTCTCTAAGCGAACTTTATATGTCGTAGAGGTAGGTAACCGGTACGTCTACGTCAGGGTGAAGGCTAGCCTTCACCGGGCATCCATTGCCAACTTTTTCGAGCGTTGCACGCATGTCATCCGGGACGGTTGCAGGAAAGTGAACCGTGAGACCAATCCGGCCGATACGTCTCGGGCTTGTACTCATTTCCTTGGTCACCGTGGACGTCATTCCGCTCAAGTCGATATCGTGCCGCTCGGCAAACATCCCGACCGTCGTCAGCACACAGGCCGCAAGCGCCGCCACCACAAGATCTGTCGGCGAGCACGCGGATGCATCGCCGCCGATGTCCTTAGGGGCATCCGTTTTTACCAGATGCCCCAGCTCATGGACAATCTCACACTTCTTACTACGGCTGTAGTTTACGGTGAGGGTAACCAATGTTATGCTTCCAGCGGCCAGCTGAGATCGAGGTTACGAGCCGCGGTCGCTTCATCGATGCGCCCAACAGGTGCGGTATGAGGTGCCGACTTTACCGTCTCAGGATCTGTGTGACACTCTGCAATGATTTTCTCCATCGTAACGATAAACGCATCGATGGTCTCGAGGCTTTCTGTTTCCGTTGGCTCAATCATTAAGCACTCAGGGACAATCAGCGGGAAGTACATCGTCGGTGGGTGATATCCGTAGTCGATGATGCGCTTTGCCACTTCAAGGGCCTTGATTCCTGTCTCAGCCTTGAGGTTCTTGAGGCTGAAGACGGCCTCGTGCATACAGATACGGTCATAGGCGATATCAAGCGTCCGGCCAAGCGCAACCCGGAGGTAGTTTGCGTTGAGGACGGCATCTTCGCTGATCATATGAATGTTCTGTTTGCCGAAGTGCGCGATATAGGCCCATGCACGGACGACTGCAAGATAGGCGCCGTAGTACGGACCAACTTTACCGATTGTCTGCGGGAGGTCGTAGTTGAGACGGTAGACACCGGCTTCATCCTTGACGACCACTGGTACAGGTAGGAATGGTGCAAGGTGCGCCTTGATGCCTACCGGGCCGGAGCCTGGACCGCCACCGCCATGTGGGACGCTGAATGTCTTATGCAGATTGACGTGCATCACATCAAAGCCCATGTCTCCAGGGCGCGCCGTTCCAACCAGCGCATTCATATTCGCGCCATCACAGTACATTTGACCGCCGGCAGCGTGGACCAGGTCACAGATGAGGCAGATGTCTTCTTCGAACAAACCAACCGTGTTCGGGTTTGTTAGCATCATGCCAGCGAGATTGTCACCACACGCGGCAATCTGACGCTTTAGGTCATCTATACACGTAAGACCACGCTCATCGGTGGTGATGGGGACGGTTTTGTACCCACACCGTGCAGCGGATGCCGGATTTGTGCCATGTGCAGCTGTTGGGACGAGAACAAGGTTACGATGCGCATCCCCACGGCTTACATGGTAAGCACGGATAAGCATCAGGCCGAGGAGCTCGCCGTGCGCGCCCGCAGCTGGCTGCAGGGAGACGGCATCCATACCGAGGATTGCACTCAGCCAGTTCTGCATATCGAAAAGAATTTGCAACGTACCCTGTACGGTCTCGTCTGGTTGGAATGGGTGAACACGCGCAAAGCCTGGCATCTGTACGGCTACATCGTTGATCTTTGGGTTGTACTTCATCGTGCACGAACCCAGTGGATAGAATCCCTTGTCAACGCAGTAGTTCTTTTGCGAAATGCGTAGGAAGTGACGCATCACATCACCTTCACTCAGCTCAGGCAGTGGCAAACTCGCACGAAGCGCAACGCCTGGGAGGAGGGTATCCATGTCAACAACCGGGACATCACATGCAGGCATTTGTACGCCGACACGACCGGACCGGGACTTCTCAAAAATCGTTGGTTCTGTTGACATCCTATGCCACCTCACCCTTTACAAACGATGCCAGAACATCGACAAAACTGTCCAACTCTTCCTTGGTACGCTGCTCAGTCACACAGACCAGCATGTCGTTAGGAGCATCCGGAAGTGGTAAGCCACCAATCATCTTCTTCTCCAAGAGCGCCTTGTTTATGTCAACAACTGGTGCTGGACATGTGATGACGAATTCCTTAAAGAATGGTCCGGAGAAGCGCTGAGGCAGTCCCGCATCCGCGAGCCTTGCAGCCAGATAGTGTGACTTCTGAAGACACAGCGTTGAAGCTTGCTTGAAGCCTTGCGTGCCCATCACTGAGAGATAGACCGTTGCCGCAAGGGCAAACAACGCCTGGTTGGTACAGATGTTAGACGTCGCTGTGTCGCGGCGGATGTCTTGCTCACGGGTGCGCAGGGTCATCGTGTATGCGCGGCGACCGGATGTATCCACGGATCCACCGACGATACGCCCTGGGATACGACGGATGTATTCCTTTTTGCAGGCGAAGAGGCCGAGGAGGGGACCACCAAATGCCGGGAAGCATCCAAGACCCTGACCCTCACCAACAACAATATCTACTCCAAGT
Organism: uncultured Armatimonadota bacterium; assembly: GCA_903924445.1. Taxonomy (GTDB): domain Bacteria; phylum Armatimonadota; class Armatimonadia; order Armatimonadales; family Armatimonadaceae; genus CAIRTT01. The sequence continues at coordinate 9,477 of CAIYBQ010000412.1, forward strand.
GCACCTGGGGTCTCAAGAATGCCGAGGCTCATCGGGTCAACACTAACAACTGTCTGTGCGCCTACGAGCTTTGCAGCAGCAACAGCGGCTCCAAGATCCTCGATGACTCCATGGAAGTTAGGTTGTTGGAGGACGATACAGGCATCGTCTTCTGTGAGCGTATCGATTTCCGTTACACCGGTGACAGGGTTCTGTGCCGCTGTCCGAATACTGATGCCGAGTGGCTCAAGGTATGTCTCGACGACTGACCGCAACGATGGATGTAAGTTCGCCGGGAGGACGACAGTACGCCGCTTTGTAAGGTCACACGACATAATCACTGCTTCAGCGAGGGCTGTCGCGCCATCGTACATCGATGCATTCGAGACATCCATGCCTGTCAATCGCGTGATCAGGCTCTGAAACTCGTAGATAGACTGGAGTACGCCCTGCGACACTTCCGGCTGATACGGCGTATACGCGGTGTAGAACTCAGAACGATTGCAGACAGCACCTACTACAGGAGGGATGTAGTGATCGTAAATGCCGGCACCAAGGAAACAGGCATTCGAATTCAAGTCTGCTGCATTGCTGCTCATGGAAATGAGCTTGCGCTGCAACGTCATGTCATCAAGGGAATCCGTCAGACTACTAAAATCTGCGGCATCCTGAACTTCCTGTGGAATATGTACAAAGAGGTCCTTGATATTGTTGACACCGATTGCAGCCAGCATCTTGGCGCGTTCAGCATCCGTATTTGGGAGATAGGACACCGATTACTCTCCAATCTCAGTTCGGTAGGCATCAGCATTCATCAACGCTGAGAGTTGACTTGCATCCGCCAAGCGAAGCTTGAGCATCCAAGCGGCGCCATAAGGGTCGCCATTGATCGCTGTCTGGTCATCCTCGAGTGCAGAGTTGACTTCTACCACTTCTCCAGAGAGAGGACTGTACAAATCAGAGACAGCTTTTACGGACTCAACGGTACCGAAGACATCTTCTGCTGCCAGCACACGGCCGACTGTCGGCAGGGATGCGTAGACAACATCGCCGAGCTCTTCCTGAGCGTGGTCCGTAATTCCGATTGTGACTATGTCACCATCAACACGTACCCACTCATGCGACTTCGAATAAAGCAAATCTGCTGGAATGTTTGACATTGATGAAACCCCTTAAAACTAAATCGTTGGAACAAATGGTGCATCGGAGACGATCGCCGGCATGGCCTTGTCCCGGATAACGACGTAAACCGTTGTGCCGATTTCTGAATGCGTCCGTGTCAGGCGTGCGAGCGCAACACCCTTTTGCAAAATCGGAGAGTAGGTACCGCTGGTCACATGACCAATCGAATTGCCAGCTTCATCCTGAACAGGGTAGCCATCGCGGGCGATGTGTTTACCGTCCATCAGGAGACCAACCAGCGCAGGAATCGATGCGTTTCCACGGCCTGTTTCCACATTCGCCCGGCCGACATAATCCGCCGCTTTCTTCTTGTGAATCACCCAGCCGAGGCGGGCGGAGAATGGGTTGACTTCGTCATCCATTTCGTGTCCATACAACGGATACGCCGCTTCCAGGCGCAGGGCATCTCGTGCACCGAGGCCACATGGAACAACGCCAGCATCCGTGAAGGCTGTCCAAAGCTGCTCTAAATGCTCAACAGCAACAAATGCCTCAAAGCCATCCTCGCCGGTGTAGCCCGTACGCGCGGCTGTTATCGCGATTCCGGCAAATGTCGTCTCGCCGATACCAAAGCGGGCATGCGAATCTACAAAGTCGCCTAGCAAAGCCATGGCTGCAGGTCCCTGAACAGCGAGGAGACCCGTCCGCTCTGTGATGTCATCGATGACGACATCAAAGCCAGCAGTATGCCCCTGGAACCACGCGCGGTCCTTATCGAGGCATCCGGCATTGAAGACAACCCAGAACTCATTTTCTGTGCGGCGGTAGACAATGATGTCATCCACGACACCGCCATTTTCGTTAGGGAGGAAGGTGTAGCAACCTCCATCATCCTTGAGACGACTCAAATCACTCGGTACAAGGGATTGCAGGTACGCCAGAGTGTCCGAACCACGAACAATCATCCGGCCCATGTGCGAGACATCGAAGATGCCAACGCCCGTACGGACAGCATTTACTTCCGCGATGACTCCAGCATATTGAACCGGCATTTCCCAGCCGGCGAAGGGCACCATTCTTGCTCCGATGGACCGGTGCAGCTCGGCGAGAGGTGTTCGCAGAAGTTCGGTTGACATGACCTTTTATTGTAGCATGATAGGCATGCTAAACTGACCACGTGCAGATGTTCAAAGGTGGAATTCAGGCGACCCGGGATGCCGCCGCAGCCCTCGCTCTCATGCTGAAACCTGGCATGGTCGTCTCGCTCGTGGGCGAGCTCGGAGCAGGCAAAACCACCCTCGTGGCAGCTCTTGCAGCGGCTCTCCATTCCGACCACCCTGTCTCAAGTCCGACATTCACCGTGATTCATGAGGTTCCAACACCAACGTTGATGCTCTGTCATATCGATGCCTACCGCTGCAGCGCACGAGATGTCTTGAACCTCGGGCTCGATGACTACCAACAGGATGGATTTGTCTTGCTGGTCGAATGGCTGGAAATGTTCGCCGATGCGGGCCCAATACCAGACATCACGGTTACCCTGACCGAGGATAACAACGACCCAGATGTCAGAACTATCACCATCACTGAACACGGAGACCAGGCATGATCCTTGGCATCGATACATCCGGGGAAACCTGCTACATCGCGCTCATCGACCAAGCAAACAGTGCCGTGAACTGCACCCAGTTCAACCATAACCGCCAGCTGATTGAACAGCTGCCAGCGTATATCGATACATTCCTTGCCGAAAACAATGCAACCCTCAAAGACATCGAGTGCCTTGTTTGCGGCACTGGCCCCGGGAGCTTTACAGGTGTCCGGGTCGGTGTGATGTACGCGAAAACGCTTGCTTTCGCTTTGGGGAAGCCTGTCATCGGGATTTCATCGTTTGATGCTGCGGCCTACGAAGACATTTCGATAAACCGCGCCGTTGTTTGTACATCTAAACGCAATGAAGTCATCGCTGCGCTCTATCCTGCCGGTTCAAAGCAGTCGCTCATTGGCCCCATCGACGTTTCGACATCCGCTTGGGATACATGGCTAAGAGAACACCTACCGGGCACGGAACGCATCATTGGACAGGGTATCGATGGCGCATCGTTACCGATAGGAAACCTTGCCCTAGGAGCATGCCTTCTGGCAGAACCACTGCTGGCAAAAGGGAATTTCTCGGACATCGATTCGCTTATTCCGCATTACGTCGCTACATCGCCTGGAGGCGGGATGTGAGCAAG
>CAIYBQ010000413.1 GCA_903924445.1 uncultured Armatimonadota bacterium
ATGGCTGGCCAAGTGGCGGTGTGATGGAAGTGGATCCCAAGGGCAACAAGGTGGTTTGGGAGCACAAGGGCACACAGTCTGAGGTGAACACCAGCCAGCGCTGCGCGAATGGCAATACGCTGCTTGTTGAGGCGGGTGCGAATCCAAGGCTGCTCGAGGTTTCGCCTAGCGGCAAGGTAGAGGTCGAAATTGCGCTGAAGGCGCAGACGCGCGATCACCATATGCAGACCCGGATGTCGCGAAAGCTTGCGAATGGCAACTACCTGGTGCCGTATTTGTTTGATACCTGTGTGCGCGAGTTTGCGCCGGATGGCCGTATTGTCTGGGAGGCGAAGACGCCAAACTGGGCATTTAGTGCGCTGCGGATGAAGAATGGCAACACATTGGTGTCGTGTACGTATGGCAACATCGATGTCGAATTCGACAAGAGTGGCAAGAAGGTCTGGCAGATCACCAACGATGACCTCGCGGGCGCCCCATTCAAGGACTGCTGCGGCGCGCAGCTGCTCCCGAACGGCAATATTGTGCAGACGGCGTACGGCGCTAGCGGGATTGCGGTCAAGCTGGTCGAGTTCAACAAGAACAAGGAAGTGCTCTGGTCGACATCGGATGGCCTCGGCCACGGCATCCACCACTTCCAGATCCTGTCAACCAACGGCGTGGCACTGCCCCTGGATGCGGTGAAGTAGTCAGTCCGGGCTTCCAGCCGACGATAATCGAATAAACCACTGTAGGGGCAGGCTTCCACGCCTGCCCTTTTTCGTGTGAATCTCCCAAATTCTGTGTTGGGATTTCCGATTCTGTATCTCCGTTCCGGGGATTTCGGACGATAAACTGCCTCGCCGACCAAACTGCAACGCGGTCAATCCGCCCTGCGTTCCGATGAAAAACTCCGCGTAGGGGCGGACCGCTGTGTCCGCCCGTGGCTGTCGGATGGACGATGGCTATCCAAATCCACCTCCAGATCCACATCCGTATTCCCACCGTTAACTTCACCCGTTCCCACCTCTTCCAATGGCCATCAGTGAAAATGCTGGATTTCGCTGTCACACATCGCTTTATGCGTGTGATGTGTTGTTGATGGTTCAACAACCGTGTATACACGGATGATTACTTTAACCATGTGATATACGGCACATTATTTGCGGGTGTCGGTTTACAACAAACGATACGCCCTTCGGAGAGATAGAGTTTTATGCATCAGCCATCCTTTCTTCATTTGCTGCCACTGACTATGCTGCTTGCTGCTGGCTGTGGATCAAAAAAGAAACGTCCGCGCATTATTGTCGCGATGGATGTTTCTGGCTCCACTGTTCCAGAGCGTGGTTCTCAGCTCACTGCATTGGATGAAATAGTCCGGAAGGCACGCCAGGAACTCCTTACTGCCGAGATTTGGACCTTTCATGCCACAAGCCAGCGCGTCATCGATGCTTCTCCAAACATCAACAAGGATCTGCTGAATGCGGTGAAACGCACGGAAATGTCAGTCATCCTTTCCAAAAAACTGAATGGTAAGGGAACCCTCCTCTCTAAACTCTTTTCATCGATCAAGGACGATGTAACGAACCGCTTAAACAAACAGGAAGCCACGGTTTTAGTTCTGCTCACTGATGGCGGTATCGATGAGAATCCCAAGCCAGTCAAGTCTGCATTGGGACAGCTGATGAAAGACTATCCAAATCTACAGCTCGTTGTCTGCGGAATTGAATCCTCCCAGAGAGGCATTTGGAACACAGTGGTTGACCAACGGGATGCAGCAAGGTTCTCCACATGTGCATACCAAACGTTGCGGGATGAGATTGTAAGGTTGGCAAGATGAGTACACAGGACACACTTGATCCCAAAAAGCGGCGCTACCTAAATCGACGTCCCCGCGTTGCATCAAATGTTCCCACGCGCAGCTCCGGCGATGCTGACCGCTATCCTATTCCGGCCGAAGTTGAGTTCGCCGCATCTTACCGATCTTGGATTTCACAAATATCTGGGCGCTTGCCTGCAGAGGCATCCCAGCTTCAAGACCTGCTAACACGTGTTGAGTCTTCAAATGCGACTTTCACCAAGGTCAAGCAGGAAGAGCAAGATCGCATCGAACTCGACAACGAAGATGCACGCCAGGCTAACATCGACCTTTTCACACAGATTGATGAGCACCAGTCGAAGATCAACACAATCAAAG
>CAIYBQ010000414.1 GCA_903924445.1 uncultured Armatimonadota bacterium
GCGTGAGGGTGGAGGTGCAGCGCGCCTCGATGGTATGAACCTCGATGATGTTGAAGCGATTCGGCGGCAGGTGACGCAGATCGATGCCATCGTTCCGCGTCTCGAAGAGCCGGCAAAGGTCATCCGCGGTTCGAAGACATACTCCGCGCAAAGCGTTGGTGCTACGGCTAACTACCTCGATGTCTCCGTGGTTGAGCTTGCCGAGGGTCGCTTTATATCGGGTGAGGACAACGAGACTTGGGCGAAGGTGGCTGTCCTTGGACACAAAGTTGCGCTTGAGCTTTTTACCGCAGGTGAGGAACCCATCGGTCAGACAGTGGTCGTTGCGACCGGTCAGGCGAAAGTGCCTGTGACGGTTGTGGGCGTGCTGGCGCGTAAAGGCAATGCAAACTTCGGGTCAAGCCCGGATGACCAGGTCTTCCTCCCCTACGAATCCCAGCGCAAGCGCTTGTCGAACACGCGGATTGTGGCAGCGGTCAATGCGCGTTCCCTCCCTGGCAGGAGCGAAGAAGCAGCCAATCAGATCTTTGCTGTTCTGAAAGCAAGACATCCTGAAAATGCCAAGGACTTCATCGTTGACACACAAGAAGGCATTATTAAACAGCTGGACCAGGTCCTGATGCTCTTTCAGGTCGTGATGGGCGGCGTTGGTGGATTGAGCCTCCTCGTTGGCGGTATCGGGATTATGAACATCATGCTCGTATCCGTTACGGAGCGTACGAGGGAAATCGGTATTCGAAAGGCTGTCGGTGCCAAGCGGGCCAATATTCTGGTTCAGTTTGTCATCGAAGCGATGACGGTGAGTGGTGTTGGTGGGATGCTGGGAGTTGGCTTTGGCTACGGCGTCTCAAGCATTATTGGGATGATTGCCAAGGATAATCTGCCAACGTATGTTCCTCTTTGGGCAAGTTTGATGGGGTTCTCGTTTGCTCTTGGTGTTGGGATGTTCTTTGGGATTTACCCGGCTGTGCGGGCGAGCAAGCTGGATCCAATCGATGCCCTTCGCTTTGAGTGAAATAGTGATGCGTTACGCGTAGATAACACCGCATTGGGGTCGCATGTCCATCTAACGGAATGCGATTGCACGTACACAGCTGGCCGATTTCTGGTTACACGACAAATCCCCAGGTATTTTGCTGGGATGATGCTTGAAATGTGGAGTTGTCAGCATTACACTTTGGCATGAAACGCACCGCTCTCCTCGCTATCACCGTGGGTGTGATAGCCTCCGCATCGTCGCTGGGATGGAACGTCGTCCAACAAAAAGAAGGCTACACCGACACTCCATTCATCTTTACTGGATCGAAGTGGCGTGTCCACGATGCGAACCGCCCTGTGCCACCTGTAGTAACACCAGCTCCTGGTGGAGCACCTGTTGCTGCACCATCGGACGCAATCATCCTCTTCAATGGCAAAGACCTCTCCAAGTGGTCCAACCAGAAGTGGAAAATTGTTGGCGACGCGATGATGTGCCGTGAAGAAGGCGAGAAGGTTGTCGGCGTCGGCGACACCGAAACAATCGAAAAGTTCGAAGACTTCCAGCTCCACGCTGAGTGGGCTACCCCAACACCAGGGCGCGAGAAGTCCCAAGGCCGCGGCAACTCCGGTATCTTCCTCTCTGGAAAGTACGAAGTTCAGGTCCTCGACAGCTATGAGAACCCAACCTACGCGGATGGCCAGGCAGGTGCTATCTACGGTCAGAAGCCTCCGATGGTCAATGCAGCACGCAAACCAACCGAGTGGCAGACCTATGACATCTTCTACACATCCCCTCGTTTCGATGCAGCCGGCAAGCTGACCAAGGCAGGTTATGTGACAGTTGTCCACAACGGTGTCCTCGTGCAAAATCATCATGAGATTCTTGGAAACACCAACCACAAGGCTGCGCCATCATACGTGCCACATGGTCCCGGTCCAATCCGCCTTCAGGACCACAGCAACGCGACTCGTTTCCGAAACATCTGGATTCGCCCCCTCAAGGATGCTTCGTAATCCAGCCAGCTAACCAACAGGGCGTTTCCTCGTGAAGCGCCCTTTTTTCGTAACTGCTTTGTTGAGAAAGGACTGAAAAATGAACTTTGAACTCCTCAAGTCAATCTGTGAAGCGCCGGGTATCCCAAGCCGCGAAGAAGTGGTGCGCGGTGTGATTCAGGATGCGATGGCGCCTCTGGTTGACTCCATCCGCGTCGACACCATGGGCAATGTTATCGGGCACAAAAAGGGTAGCGGTAACGGACCGAAAGTCCTGATCGCAGCGCACATGGATGAGATCGGTTTCGTCGTCCGCCACATCGATGACAAAGGCTTTATCCGCCTTCAGCCTCTTGGTGGCTTTGATGCCCGCGTCCTTGTGGCACAGCGTGTATTGGTGCATGGATTTGCTGGTGAAACGCTCCGGGGTGTCCTCCAGCCAAGTAGCCGACCAGCCCATCTCCTCTCAGATGCTGATCGGGGAAAGCCTGTTTCCCTCGATGACTTGTTTATCGACCTCGGGATGTCTGCTGACGAAGTTCGTTCCAAAGTTGAGCTTGGTGATCCGATCACGATGGACCGTACCTGCGAACGCATCGGCAAGCGGGTTATCTCCAAGAGTCTGGATGACCGCCTTCTCGTATACGTGATGCTCGAGGCGCTCCGCCACCTTGGAGATCATGACTGCGATATCTACGCCGTTGCAACCGTTCAGGAGGAGATTGGCCTCCGTGGTGCAACTCCGGCTGCGTATGCAATAAACCCTGATATCGCGATTGCACTGGACATCACGATTGCCGGTGACATCCCAGGCGGTGCAGCCGATCAGCAAATCACACAGCTGGGCGGCGGCACGGCAATCAAAATTATGGATTCAAGCCTGGTCTGTCATCCGAAGCTGGTTCGCCACTTCCGCGATGTAGCCGAGCAGCACAACATCAAGTATCAGCTCGAGATTCTTGGTCGTGGTGGCACAGATGCTGGTGGAATGCAACGTGTCCGCGGTGGAGTCCCAGCGTTTACGTTGTCGGTTCCGACACGGTATGTTCATACGGTCAACGAAATGGCAGATGTAGATGACATCAATGCATCGGTTGAACTCCTTGCACGATGGCTAGAAGTTTGTCATAACCGAACCTACGGATATGGCGACGCGTAAGCCTGACTCACTGTAATCATCACCCGCCGCATGGAATAACCCCTGTGTGGCGGGTATTTTATTAGTATGTCCACTGATGAGCATCCAAACGAACAGGCGATGTCAGCCATTATTAAGCAAGTTCAGGATTTGATTGAAATGGCAACGTACGAAACACAAACTGATGTCGCAGCGACGCTCGCTCATTGGACGGCATCGATTGTTGCAGGCGAAATCCGCGATGCCACACTCAGTGTTTTTGCGACATCGGACCCTGAGACGGGAGACGTTGTCGAGCGGATTGTAAGGCCAACGGATTTGCGTATTGTTGTGTCGCTCCCTAATGGAAGCCAGCTTGAA
>CAIYBQ010000415.1 GCA_903924445.1 uncultured Armatimonadota bacterium
AGGGAATCCTGAGATTCTAGCCGCGACGCTGCGCGCTGAGTCGCAGGGGGAAGTGCTGGTGCATCGTGCCGATGCATCCCAATTTCTTGAAAATAGGCCAGCTCCAAAAACGGGAACCGTCGCAGGTATGCAAAAGGTCAGTGATGCCGCGGCGGTAAAGCGCTATATCGAGCAATGTCTCTTAGGAGAGCGTGTGGACCCGGATAACGCGTATTTTCCGCTCCTTCGGGCGATGGCACACACCGAGCTCCGCCAAGACAAAGTTGCGTTTGCTGCGTTGCACATGGCGGCATCGAAGAAGGTTTGGCGTGAGTACATTCCGGAAGAGTTCATCGCCAACCGCACCGTCAACAGGGCGATGTATGGAAAATCTGGCCTTATCCCAGAAATGGCTATCTCGGCAGCAATTCTCTTCCCACACTACTCCAGCATGCGGGAGCTTTCCCGGGTTGTAGCCGCTGAGGCAATCCGGATGGAGATCCAGGGGCGGTTTGCTGAAGGAATGGCGCTTCGGCGTGACCTCTTTGATGTTTCTGAGAAGGTGCGGAACCAGTCGACGACGATGATTGGCTCGCTGGTTGGCGGCGCGATGCTTGATACCAGCCGGATGCGGCCCGGCGGGATGTTGCCAGTCAAGGCAAAGCAAACGCCTAATGATGGCCCTACTGCTGCGGAAGCCAAGGTCGCCAGAGACATCAACCGTAAGCGTTTTGTGGATTTTGCTACAAAACACGGTGAAGCAACATTTGCTGCCAGAGTTGTCGAGTCGGCCAAACTCGGAGATGTAATACGCGAAACCAGTCAAAGGGGAATGGATCGTGGCGTTTATGGGATGGAGCTGATTACCCGGCTGGCCATTGGTCAGGGTGTTGGCTTGATATTGCTTTCGAATCTGGTCTGGATGCTCATCCTTGGAGCAATCACTGCAGCAGTCGTACGCTCTCCACGCTTTGTTGCCGGGAATCGTCTTGCACCAGGGCCATTTGTGGCATCCGTTGCAGGGATAGCCCTCGCGATGTTGGTGAGTGGTGCGGTCACTGGGATGTCAGTTGGCTACACCGTAGGGGCGATGACTGGGATGACAGGAGAGGCTGGGTCCATGCTCCCGATGGCGGCGATTGCCGCGGGGTTGGTTCTGGCACTTCCAACCTTGTTGACGGTTATTTTGTCAATCTGGGCGGCGCTGAACAAGCGGGCATCGTTTACACGGACGATAACCGGAGGCTTTGCGGTTGTTGCACTGCCTGCTGCTGCACTGATGGCTTTGGCTTGGGTTGGAGTGGTGTATTACAGCGCTGGTCTTGATGCACAGGGGAGTGCTGAGCTGGTGGAAATGCTGCAGCACGAGGGCAAGTATCTCTTTAGGATTATGGGAAAGAAGTGGCCGGTTTAGCGGGATCTATTTGTACGGATTCGCACATCGGCTTACAACAAAAAACCGCCCAATACAGGGCGGTTTTTCATTAGGTTGTGGGGTAACTGGGACTAGCTTGTCGCAACGAAAACATTCCCAAGGCTTTTGCAGACAACACAGCGTCCGCGGACGACGACTTCGATGTCATCCGCTTGGAAATCGGTCGCTTCCGTCGAGAAAACGATGTTGACCAGCTCTTGCGGGATGTC
>CAIYBQ010000416.1 GCA_903924445.1 uncultured Armatimonadota bacterium
CCAGCGCTTGGAGATCCATCGGAAAAACCCTGCGTGCGCGCGTTGCCACGACAAGATTGATCCTCTCGGGTTTGCGCTTGAAAACTACAATGCGTGTGGCGAGTGGCGGCTTCGTGAGGGCCACGGCTACCAGGGTCGGATTGAGTCGAATGATCCACTGATTGATGCCAGCGCAAAGATGCCCGATGGCGCAGCAATCTCCGGTGTCACCGGTCTTCAGGACTATCTGATGAAGAACGATGCTTTGTTCCTCCGGACGCTTACGGGGGCGATGGCAACGTATGCGCTTGGGCGTGAGCTTGGCATGGCGGATAAGCAGCTGGTGGATGGCAGTGTGGCAAAGGCTCGCAAGAACGGGATGACGCTGCGCTCGTTGATACACGCCGTAGTTCAGAGCCGGGAGTTTAGGTCGAAGTAGTACGCGGATGTTAGGACAGCTATTGATGCAGGCTGGAGGAACAACAAGATGATTCGAACGATAAAGCCACTTGATCGTCGTACCGTGTTGCGCGCGGCGGGGGTGACTCTGGCGTTACCACTCCTCGATGCGATGTTGCCAAACGAGGCATTTGGTAATCCGAGCACCTTCAAACCACTCGCGACAAGTGGCTTAAAACCGACGCCGCGCGCGATTTTTTGCTATGTCCCGAATGGCGTCAACATTTTGGAGTGGGTGCCCAAGGATGCCGGTAAGGGCATCGCTCTCGGCGGGACGCTCAAAGGCCTGGCAGCGCTGCGCGACCACGTAACCGTGCTCTCGGGCCTTGGCCACATCAAGACGACAGGTGGCCATTCGGGTGCCGATACCTGGCTCACCGGCGCAGACTTGAAAGCGGTTCCCGGCAAGGACTACGCGAATAGCATTTCGGCCGATCAGGTCATCGCGGGGAAGATTGGTGCCGCCACGCGGTTTCCAAGCATCGAGATTGGTGACATGTCCGGCACCGGCAGCGCGCTCCACAGCCATACGCTGGCATTTGACCGCAATGGCACGCCCCTTCCAACGGAGAACAGCCCGCGGAGGTTGTTCGAGCGCTTGTTCATCCCGGATGATGCCGCAAGCCGTGCGCTGACTCTGCAGCGGTATGCGGAGAAGAAGAGCATTTTGGATGATGTTCTGGCAGATGCTAAGCGCCTCGAAGGCAAGCTTGGCAAAGCGGATCGGGACAAGCTGGCGCAGTATCTCCAGGCGGTGCGCGAGACGGAAGTGCGCCTTGCAAGGCAGGTTGCGTGGGTGGATGTGCCAAAGCCTAAGGTCATTACGGATGGCCTGCAGCTGGCGAATCAGCCCGGCAATGCGCATGACCGCCCGATGTGGCTGGATGTGATGCTTGAGCTTTCCTACCTCGCATTTGTAACGGACACGACGCGGGTTATCACGTTTGAGTGGTCACGCGAGGCCGGCGGGTATGGCGGTGGCGGTGAGAATCATCATGAGCTTTCGCACCACGGCGGCGACCCGGGGATGCTGGCAAAGCTTGCGCAAATCGATGCGTTTCACATCGCGAAGCTGGCACGTTTTCTGGAGTTTATGAAGGCTACGGAAGAGGGTGGAAAGACGATGCTGGACCACTCGATGGTGATGTATGGCTCTGGGATGAACAGCGGGGAGAAGGGTGACCATTCGCCGAAAAACCTGCCATTAATTCTGGCTGGCGGTTCGGCCTGGGGGCTGAAGCACAATCAGCACATCGCCCACGATGTCACAAAGCATCCGCCAATGACAAATGTCCTCACGACGGTGATTCAGAAGATGGGTGTTGAGGTGGAGAAGTTTGGAGATGCGACAGGAACGCTACCGGGGCTGACGTAGGCAGCTTATGCTTTCCGTGGATGCGTGCACATAACCAACAAATTATACTCATCCATCCTCAAGAAAATGAAATAATGATTACCATGGACCTCAAGTACCCGAAGACGCGCAAACAGAATGTGACCGACACCTACTTTGGTATCAAAGTGGATGACCCGTATCGTTGGCTTGAGGATGACAATGCACCCGAGACCAAGGCATGGGTCGAAGACCAAAACAAAGTCACGGAGAGCTACCTAAGCAGCATCCCGTTCCGCAAAGCCCTCAAGCAACGCCTGACATCCCTTGTGTCCTATGCCCGCTACTCCGGTGCATTCCAGAAAAAGGGCAAGGTCTACTTCTACCGAAACAATGGCCTGCAGAACCAATCAGTGCTCTATGTGCAGAGTGGCCCTAACGGCACACCCCGGATGCTCCTTGACCCGAATACCTTCTCCACGGATGGCACCACGGTCCTCACCGATTTCATCGTCAGCCAGAACGGGCGCTACGCTGCCTTCGGCCAGAGCAGCGGTGGCTCCGACTGGAATGTCTGCAAAGTCATGGACATTACCTCTGGGAGCGTTCTTCCAGAGACACTGGAATGGCTGAAATTTGGTATCGGGGCCGTCTGGCTAAACGATGATGGCTTTTACTACTCCCGCTATCCAAAGCCTGCCGCTGGCGCCGAGCTGACCGCGAAGAATGTTGACCAAAAGGTCTATTTTCACAAGGTTGGGACATCCCAGGACACCGATGAGCTTGTCTACGAAGACACCGCCAATCCCGACCGCACGCTGACTCTGGACATGACGGATGACCGCCAATACGAAGTCCTCTACACAAGCGACCCGGGCAAGCGTGGAAATGGTCTCTTTGTCCGGCCTGTCGGAAACCGCGGCGCGTTTATCCCGGTCGTTGCCGAGATCACTGAAGACTCCTACACCGTGATCGACACCGATCAACACTTCCTCTTAGTGCTCACAAATCACAAGGCTCCGAACCAGCGCGTGCTCCGTGTTGATCCCACAAATGTCGGAGCCATCAA
>CAIYBQ010000417.1 GCA_903924445.1 uncultured Armatimonadota bacterium
GTGGGATGCTGCGTGTTGATCGCGGCGTTCTCTTCAGCAATCCAAAGGAGCTCATTCAAGACCCTCTTGCGGATAATGAAGTGCATTTGTTCAAGTCGCTCGGTCATCACCGAAACTGGCTCGACTGCATCAAGTCGCGTGAGCGATGTCTCTGTGATGTCGAAATCGGTGCGCGTTCCAACCAATACACACAGCTTGGAAACCTTGCCTATTGGCATGGGCGTAAGCTCAAGTGGGATCCGGTTAAGTGGGAGTTCCCGGGGGATAAGGAAGCCAATACGTGGCTTGACTATGAGCGCCGTCCCCAGTGGAAGCTGCCAAAGGCCTAAGAAGCGTTTCAGATGACCGTGTAAAAGCCTCACATGTAAATCACGTGTGGGGCTTTTCTACGCCAGTAGGCCCGGAACGACATTGCCGTAGACATCCGTGAGGCGGAAGTCGCGTCCTGCATAGCGGTAGGTTAGACGCTTGTGGTCGAAGCCCATCAGCTGCAGAATCGTCGCGTGGAGGTCGTGCACAGGCACCACATCCTTCTCTGCTTTGAAGCCAAAGTTATCCGTCGTCCCGTAGACAGTGCCGCCTTTGACGCCGCCACCAGCCATCCACATGGTGAAGCCGTACGGATTATGATCGCGGCCCTTACTCGGCCCAGTCAGCTCAACCACTGGCGTACGGCCAAACTCACCTCCCCAAATCACAAGCGTGTCTTCCAGCATCCCACGCTGCTTAAGGTCACGGAGAAGCGCAGCGATTGGCTTATCAATCTGTTGCGCCAAGGTTCTGTGCTGCCCGATGTCATCGTGGTGGTCCCACGGCTGGCCAGCTCCCTGCCAGATTTGCACCATCCGGACACCGCGCTCCACGAGGCGGCGCGCCGTCAAAATCGACCGTGAGAGAGTCCCATCACCGTAGGCATCCCGGACGGACTGCGGCTCAAGGTTTGTATCAAATGCATCCGTGGCCTCACGCTGCATCCGGTACGCCAGCTCGTAGCTCTGCAGCTTTGCTTCGAGGCGTGGTTCTGTCGCCCGCGTAGCTAGATGCTGCTGGTTGAGGTCACGCAGGATGTCCAGCGTCCGGCGTTGCTGAGCAGCGGTCTGGTTTGCGCTTTGGATGTTTTCGATCAGCTTTGAAATGTCTGTGTGCTGCGTATCGATGCTGGTTCCTTGGAACGCGCCCGGGAGAAAGGCGCTTCGCCAGTTTTCCGAGTCTTTGATGGGACTGCCTCCCGGGCAGAGAACGACAAACCCGGGGAGGTTGCGATTTTCTGTGCCAAGACCATAAGTGATCCACGAGCCAAGGGATGGTCTTACCTGAACCTGGTCACCGCAGTGCATCAGCATCAGGCTTGGTTCATGGTTTGGGATTTCAGCTTTCATGCTGTTGATGACGCAGATGTCATCGATGCAGCTGCCGACATTCTCAAAGATCTCACTGACATAAATGCCGCTCTTGCCATAGCGCTTGAATGCAAAGGGGCTTGGGAAGAGCGCACCGGTTTTGCGCTCGGTTTGGATGCCGCCGCCTGGGATGGGCTGGCCTGCGTACTTGGTGAGGTCTGGTTTGTAGTCAAAGGTGTCGAGGTGACTTGGCCCGCCATTCATAAAC
>CAIYBQ010000418.1 GCA_903924445.1 uncultured Armatimonadota bacterium
AGCAGCTTGGTCAGGATGAGCTGACGCTTATCCCGAGTAAGCCCGAAGTCAGCGTTGGCAGCACCGCCGATGTCCTTCTACAGGCACCATACGGTCCAACCGAAGTGTTGGTGCAGGTCATCGGGCGCAATGTGCTTTCAACTCAGAGGATGACGCTTCGCCGTGGCGGCACGGTGATCAAGCTCCCGGTTACGGAAGAGTGGCTGCCAAATGTCACATTGCAGGTCCACGGCATCGGTAGCAAGGCGCGTGCGGGAGCCGCTAAGGGCATCATGCAACCGGCTTTCGCAGATGGAAGCATCCCGATCAAGGTCAGCAAAGCCGAGAAGAAGCTTGCGGTAACGCTCAGCCCTGAGCCGGCGGCGGTTGAGCCTGGCGGTTCGACCAAGATCGGCGTGACCGTGCGTGACAGCACTGGGAAGCCTGTTCAAGGCGCGGATGTCAGTGTCGTCGTCGTCGATGACTCTGTTCTCAGTCTTGCCGGCTGGACGCTTGGTGACCCACTTGCGGCGTTCTACCCCGAGCGTTATGCAGGTGTTCAATCGTTGCAGCTGCGTTCATGGATGAAGCTTGAAGATCCCAAGTTGGTCCCGGCTGGGGAAAGTGCAAAATTTCGCGATCAGGGTCTTGATAATATGCCAGGCGGCGCCGCCCGAGGCGGCATGATGGCGAAGAGCGCAGCGATGGCGATGGATTCGCCTGTGCCAGCAAGTGCATCCGCCTCGAGACGTTTCAGTTTAGGCGTCGTTCCAGCGAAGCCTGGTGCAGGAGAAGAGGCACCGGCGGTGATCCGCGAGCGGACGAATCTGGATCCGCTTGCCTTATTCAGCACGGATAACCAGACAGATGCAACAGGTAAGACGACTGTTCCAGTAACGGTGCCGGATAACCTCACCCGTTATCGGATTGCAGCCGTTGCGGCGACGGTGGATAAGTTTGGTACATCCGAGTCACAGCTGCTGGCGCGTCTGCCACTCATGGCACGCTTGTCGGCCCCACGTTTCCTCAACATGGGTGACCAGTTTGAGTTGCCGGTTGTGGTGCAGAATCAGACCGAGCAGCCGATGACTGTGGATGTCGCTGTTCGAGGAGTGAACACGACATTTACAAAGGGGCGTGGCCGGCGCGTCACTATCCCGGCCGGAGACAGGGTGGAAGTGCGCTTCCCAGCCGAGTCCATCAAGCCTGGGACTGCACGCTTCCAAGTGGCAGTTATTTCTGGCCGCTACACGGATGCACAGTCCATCGCGATTCCGGTCTACACGCCGGCAAGCGGAGAGTCGTTTGCAACGTATGGCGTCGTGGATTCCGGAGCTGTTGGGCAAGCTGTTCAGCTTCCTAAAAATGTCCGGCTGGACCAAGGTGGCTTGGATATCACGACCACCAGCACGGCGCTGAGTGAGCTCACGGATGCGGCGATTTACCTCCATGAGTATCCATTTGCGTGTGCGGAGCAAATCGCCAGCCGTGTACTTAGCACCGTTTCGCTGCGGGATATTCTGGTGGCGTTCAAGGCGCCAAATGTGCCATCGGATGCCGCGATGAACGCATCCCTCGATGCCGACATCAAGCGCCTCACCGAGCTGCAAAACCCAAGTGGTGGCTTCGGTTTCTGGACGCGTGGTGAGCGTGAATGGCCATATCTTGGTGTGCACGTTGCGCATGCTCTGGTGCGTGCAAAGGCAAAGGGTGTGAAGGTCCCCGATGCGACGCTAAACCTCAGCCTTGCCTACTGTGCGGGGATTGATAACCATATTCCTGCGGAGTACGGCGTTCAGGCAAAGCGGATGATTCGCGCGTATGCCTTGTATGTTCGTTCGCTTTCGGGTGTGGATGTCACTGCGGATGCAACCCGTCTGCTGACCGCGGCGCCACTTGCTGAGCTCGGTCCAGAGGCGGTTGGGTGGTTGGTAAGCGCATCGGCGGGTGGCAAGGGAGCGGACACAACAAAGGCTCGAACAGCCGCGCTCGCCTGGTTTGACCGTTCGGTTACCCAGACGGCGGGAGCTGCACACTTTGCGTTCAGCTACGGTGACAACGATTGGTTTGTGCTTGCGAGTGACCGCCGCGCGGATGCCATCGTCCTCGATGCCATCATGGCCGTACAGCCGACAAACGACCTGATTCCAAAGCTGGTTCGTGGCTTATTGGATGGTCGTCGCAATGGCATTTGGGGCAATACACAGGAGAACGTGTGGAGTTTGCTTGCTTGTGACAGGTACTTCCGGACATTTGAAAATGTCACTCCTGACTTTGTCGCCCGTGTTTGGCTGGGGGATACCTATGCAGGTAGTTCTGTGTTCAAGGGGCGGAGCGCGCAACGCCAGCTGATAACCGTTCCGATGCAGGACATCGCCAAAATCATCGGGAAGCCGGGCGAAACCAAGCCTCTGATTCTTGGGCATTCTGGACCGGATGGACCAAAGGGTGCGGGCCGGATGTACTACCGCCTTGGTCTCCGAGTCGTCCCGGAAAATCTCCAGCTTCCGGCAAGCGATCAGGGCTTCCGCGTTGAGCGGGCCTACACGGGAATCGATGATACAAAGGATGTGACAAAGGCAGCCGATGGCAGCTGGAAAATCAAGGCTGGGGCCCGGGTACGGGTTACGGTAACGGTAGTTGCGACAACACGTCGTTATCATGTTGCGGTCAGCGATCCACTGCCGGCTGGACTTGAGCCTGAATTTGCTCAGACATCCAACATCATCTACCCGCCAGGCGGCTGGTGGCGTGGCTGGTGGAGCGGCTGGGAGCATACCAACCTGCGGGATGACCGCGGGGAGGCATTCACAAGTCTGCTCTGGGAAGGCGTTCACACGTTTACCTACACCACACGGGCGACGACGCCGGGCACATTTGTCGTTCCTCCGGCCAAGGCGGAAGAAATGTATTCTCCAGAAACCTTTGGTCGGTCAGCCGGTACAAAGGTGCAGATTGTCGAGTAGACGCGGTATTTAGAGGAATGAACTGGCAGATTTGGGTTGCAGCAATCTCAATCGTGCCGGTTCTTGCCATCGGATTTTTGGTGGCCGAGCTAGTTATGCTGATGCACCCAAGGCGGGGAAAGCGGCCGGATCTCCACAATCCGGAGCTTCCACGGGTATACCCGCGGAGGCTGACACTGGTGGTTTCTGGTGGCCGCTATATCAGTGGGAGTCCATGGGTGCTTGCATTACGGATGGGGCGGCTTACCTGGTCGCGCGCGGGCGCACTGGATTACTTGCTCAACATCGGGGAGCGCGGAACAGTTCTCCTCGGGGAAATCGATGCGGGGAAGCCCTGAGAACTAGGCTTTTAGTGCATCAATATCGCGCTGGATTGCATCAAGAATCGCATCCAAACCCTTGTCCACCGAAAGAATACGCTTTGGTGGGTTCTCAAGCATCTGCATTAGGAGCGGTGTCTGCTCTGCAGGGACAATCGATGGATCAAGCGGTGTAATCGCCCGAAGTGCTGTTCGGTGTCCAACGCCATTCACAAAGTCGATAAAGGCGATGATCCAGATGGATGCCTCAGTAAGCGAAAGACCTTCATTGACGAGCGTGGCGATCAGCCATTCGCGGACAATAAACGACTGCTCATTCGTGGCGGGGCGCGTGAAGATCAGGGGTGCGGCTTTGGGATGCTCGGTTGCAACAAGGAGTTGGCCGTATGCAACCTGCAGGAGGTCGGTGCGCCAGCTGCCGGTGCGCTGGACCGGGCGGGTGTCATCAATTAGCCCTGCAACCGCATTCAAGAGGGAATCTTTGGATGAGTAATAGTGGTAAAGAGCCATGGGCTGGACGGAGAGGCGGGCGGCAAGCGCTCGCATGTTGAGCTGGTCGATGCCATTTTCATCGATGAATGCCAACGCCGTCTGCACAATCAAGTCGTGGCTGAGGCGTGCTTTGCGGGTTCTTGTGGTTCCCATGTTGCGTTCGCTCTGCATGGGCGTAGTATACA
>CAIYBQ010000419.1 GCA_903924445.1 uncultured Armatimonadota bacterium
CCGATAGCACGAAGCCGTTCAGCAAGGCTGCCATCTTCAGCAAGGATGACCCACGGTTCAATCGCTTTGCGGTCGATGGTTTCAAGAAGCCGAGCGAGCGCGATTTCGCCGCCGCTCAGTTTTGCCGTGTGATCCAGGTAGCACACACGGAGCTGCCGATATGTGGGCGCCTCTTCTTGAATGCCAATAGTGTCATTGAGGTTAGTGAGGTGACCATCTTCGGATGCGACCATAACTTGGACACCGCCGCTGCCGCTGTCAGGGGTTGCACCAATCCAAATCGGCTTCCATTGGTCGTCTTTAGAGCTGTGAACCATCCCCCAGAATCCGCTTGGAACCCGATGACGCATCGTATAGTTGCCAGGCAAATCATGTAAGTCAACCAGCTTGCCATCGGTACCGACCACATCCCAACCGACATCATCGTGCGCACGGCCAATCAAGTGCCCAGGAGTCAACGAAAAAGTCGCTGCAGCAGATTTGTTGGCACCGACAATGGTGCCCTCCGCTGAGACATCGAGAATTCCAACCACGCTGTTTCGATTGAGGTCTTCAAGCCGCTCTGCACGTCGCTGCGCGATTCTTGCACGCCGACGGAGGATATCAATTTGCGTGATGATTGTAAGGCCAGCAACCAACAAACCGGCAAGAATCGCGCCTTCCAAGACAAGTCCAACACGTTCACGAATGATGCGGGCAGCAATTGCCTCGCCGACAATCGTAGCAATGAACGCATACAAACCTGCGCTTCGCCCGCGCCACATCGTCCAGGTTGCACCTAGAAACAGGGATGCGATCGCAACCCAGCTCGGATCTTCAGGCGCTACAAAGCGTCCAAGAAAACCGATGAGAACACCCGCAATTGCGCCTATGACCCGGTCGCGGATGATGTGTTTGGGTGTTGCCATAAGATGTTTTAGAAGGAACGGGTTTTCGCTTTGAAGTTGTCAAGACTTTTCAACGCTTTAAATATACACAAAAATGTACCACGGTGAAAATTGCGGCAGCCTTCATCTATGACCATATTAGTAAAATTTACAAATGTTTAGTCGTGCAATTTGCAACAATGTTGCGTAACGCAAGAATATTGTATCCATTGCTCGATGTTACGTAACCCTTACGCAGCTCGAGTTAGTGAGCTGTAGGAAAAATAACACGCCAAGAGGAAACGGGTGCAACAGACTTTTGCATAAAGGGTGGACTTTGCCAGAGATAGCCATTTCAAAACAGCTGACATCGAATGTAGCTGTAAACGATGTATGTACGGCATGGCTCCAGACGGTTCCTGAACGTATCGAAGAAACCTGTTTAGCCATGGGAGTTGTCCACGCTGAGCAGATTCCATCGGATTGGTCGATTGTCTTAAGAACGATTACGCATTCAGGACAAGTGCTCTATATAAAAGCGAGTCCACCGGGAGATGAGTCTCAAGCTGCAATCGCCTCACTCCTTCCAAATGCACATCCACAGCTTGTTCACTGTGTCCATTCCGACATCGGCAATGGAATCCAAGTGCTGGCTGACAGCCCCGGAAACCAATTATCAGGGGATTGTAATTCCACCGATGACTTGAAAGCCGTTGGATGCTTACTTGCAGAGCTGCATCAATTAAAGATTGCCCCGTTGATGATCCCGCTATCGCAGTGGTGCAATGACCTCCTCAACTCACCTGTTCCTTTACCGTCAGAGATTTCGGTGAATATCGAGCGTTGCGAACGTCTGCTCGCAACATCACCCGCTGTCACGTGGCTTCACGGGGATCTCCACCATGGAAACATCGTCGAACATGCGGATACACGACAGCTGGTTGCCATCGACCCCAAAGGCCTTTATGGAGATCCAAGCTTTGACATCTGCACCTTTGTTCGCAATCATGTGCCCGAGCACCTGAATGACGAAGCCCTTTCCGATTTTCTTGAGCGTAGAATTCGACTGATCGGTGATACTGCGGGTTATCCCACTGAACGTGCTTTTGCGTGGGTAGCGGCTGGAAATGCCCTTTCACTGGTCTGGGACCTGCCAGTTTCCGGCGAGCTGCTAACTGAACATCACGGCCATTTGTACCGTGTCCTGACACAGCTAAATCTCCTCGCGAGTCGCTACGGCAAGGTTTAACGTAACCCTGTAGGATGCACTATCGGTGTTCGTATGGGCAATGAGGCAGCGTATGAAATCAACGGTTACGTGTGCGGCTGGCAAGCATGTTGTTGGCGTAGGACTGGCAGCGGGAACCTTTGCACTAGCCTTAATGGCGCATTCGGCAAGTACATCAGTACAAGCGCCACCCTCCAAGCTGCAAGCGATTATCACCAAATGTGCCACCTGCCACAACCCGGACCAGCGGGCGGGTGGGTTGGATTTGACATCGCAGAAAACCGCGCTTGAACACGGACGTGCACTCGTACCAGGAAACGTGGATGCCAGTGCGATCGCGCAGCAGGTTGTCCATGGAGCGATGCCTCCCGGAAACCCGCTTAGCGAAAGTGATCGGGAAATTGTTGTTGAATGGATAAAGTCTGGCGCCGCGTATCCAACCATCACACGTCCATCAAAACCACTGAATCCAAAGAGCTGGGCGTTCAAACCACTCTTGCTCCCAGCAGTTCCATCCACGAATCGATTGGTCTCTAAAAATCCCATAGATGCCTTTATCTCGAGTGGGTTGCAGGCAAAGGGATTAAAACCTGCTGTCGAAGCAAGCCGTAACACACTCATTCGTCGAGTTACCATTGATGTAACCGGCCTCCCGCCATCCCCAGCGGATGTCGCATTTTTTCTCGCGGACACCAAGCCCGGTGCGTATGAGCGACTTGTCGACCGCCTCCTCGCAAGCCCACAGTACGGGGAGCGCTACGGGCGCTTTTGGCTCGATATTGCACGATTCGGCGAGTCACATGGTTATGAGTATGACAACCTCCGGGACAATGCGTGGCCATACCGGGACTATGTAATTCGAGCATTCAATGATGATGTCCCTTACGACCGTTTTTTGACTGAGCAGCTTGCAGGCGACACATCATCACCAGCCGTGCCGGCAGCAACGGGGTTTCTGGTCGGCGGTCCGATGGACGAGGCTGGCAAAGCGGCGGCAGGTTTACAGGTTCGCCTCCGGGCACGTGAAGAAGAGCTCGAGGACATGATTGGCACGGTTGCTCAGACCTGTATAGGACTGACGCTCAACTGCGCCAGGTGCCATGATCACAAGTTTGATCCCATCCCGCAGGTCGATTACTTCCAAATGAAGGCTGCTCTCACTGGTGTCGCTCCTGGTGAGCGGCCACTCCCTTCGACACAACCCCCTCATGCCGGCGACAACACATCCACTACTGAACGCATCAAGCGCACAGTCCAGCAACTCTCGACCCTCTCAGCATCCGTTCCACCATCGGTACCGAAAAAGCTCACCGTTGAACCTCTCCTCCGGTGGACATTTGATGGCTCACCCACCGATGCGGCAACATCGGTTGGCGGGATACTCGCTGGAGGCGCACGGATTAATGCGGGAAAGCTCACCCTTCCGGACACCAAGTCTGTCTATAAGAGCGCTCCAATCACTAAAATGCTGACAGAGAAAACCCTTGAAACCTGGGTAACACTCGATCGGCTCGAGCAACGCGGTGGAAGCGCATTCACCATCCAAACACTAAATGGTGTCACCTTTGATGGCATCGTTTTTGGAGAACGCGTCCCCAACCGCTGGATGGCAGGCTCGAACGGATTTGTCCGCACCCAAGATGTCGTTGCCACGGATGAAATCGCAGCGGATGTGCTTCCTGTTCAGCTGGTTGTTACGTACGCTGCAAATGGGGATGTGACCCTCTATCGCAACGGAAAGCTTATCGGAGGTCCCTACCGCCCATCAGCTGCGCCGCAATGCTTCGACCCGAATGGCTGGCAGGCAGTCTTTGGACTTCGCCACGATGGATCCAATACCTACCTTCAGGGCGCTATTGTTGAAGCAAGGCTTTATGACAGAGCATTATCGGCAGCCGAAGTCGAATCCACGTATCGGACACCACCAGCAGGCTCATTGGTGGAACCAACATTTGCCGTGGGCTCCGATAGCGACCAAAGAAAGCTTGCTGCAGTGTGGAAGTCGCTCAACGACATGCTTGCTGCCAGAGCACGGAATCAAGCACGCACCGTCAGCGCCGACCGTGTCTACGCAGCGACATCGACAAAGGCCGAACCGACATTTCTCCTCGCCCGTGGGGATGTCAACGCGCCCAAGCAAGAGGTCTTTGCGGGAGCCGTTTCCTCCATCGGTACCCTTCCGGCACTGTTTGATATTCCATCGAATGCGACAGACACTGACCGCCGGAAAGCCCTTGCTGCTTGGATGACCGATAAGCGGAATCCGCTGACCGCACGCGTGATGGTTAATAGAATGTGGCAGTGGCACTTTGGCACCGGAATTGTCTCGACACCAAATGACTTTGGTAATACAGGCGAGCCTCCAACTAACCCAAAGCTGCTGGACTGGCTCGCGGCTACTTTTCAATCCGATAATCGCTACGGTAAGGCATGGAGCATCAAGAAAATGCACCGCCTCATCCTTACGAGCCAAACCTATCGGCAAGCGAGCACATCCAATCCATCTGCAAAGAAAATCGATGCCGACAACCGCCTCCTGTGGAGGTTTTCTCCGCGACGGGTTGAGGCGGAGGTGATCCGGGATTCGATGTTAGCTGTAGCGGGCAATCTCAACGCAACCATGGGTGGGCCGAGCTTTCGACCCTTTACGGTTTCCAGCTACGGCTCGAAGTTTTACGCCCTTGTCGACCGTGATACCCCGGAGTTCAACCGCAGGTCGATCTATCGGATGACCGTACATTCGGCACGTAACCCGCTCCTCGAATCCTTGGATTGTCCGGATCCATCCAGCAAAACACCGAAGCGTAACGTCTCCACGACGCCGACGCAGGCGCTTGAAATGATGAACGATGCGTTTGTCCTTCGGCAGGCACGTATTCTTGCGGAGCGTGTGCGTAAGAGTGCCGGGACCGATGCCAAGAAGCAATGTAGTACGGCGGTTGGCCTGACACTGTGTCGAAAGCCATCGCAGAACGAGCTGAGGTTAGCAGCATCATTTTTGAAAACCAACACCCTCGAAATGTACTGCTGGGCCCTACTGAATTCCGGAGAGTTTGCATATGTCGATTGAGAATCAGATACCGCGACGGCACTTTCTGCGGGACACCGC
>CAIYBQ010000420.1 GCA_903924445.1 uncultured Armatimonadota bacterium
AATCTTCAGCTCTGCCGGCTCATTCAGCCACGGCGGACGGAACTGCTTCATATCCCACAAGTGCAGATGCGTATCGATGATCGGGGTGTGGACTCTACTGTTGGATGCATGATGACTCCCTTTGACGACAATGTCTTGGCCGGAAGTATAACCGCAGTACGCAGCGTCGACCAGTGTATAGCCGTTGACAACCCCTCCAGTTAATGCGTGGCGAAGTCACAGAGACGATGTGCAACCTGCTTCGCAAATGTCACCCGTTGCGACTTCCGCAAAAACAGCTTCAGAGCCTTGGGAGAAGCCATGTTGAATGCTTCGATAATGACAGCTGGAACCGGCGAGAGGCGCAGCAGGCGAAGGTCATCCCGAAAAATGACTTTACTATTCGCTCCTGCGATGCCCTTTGCGAGTGCTTCACCTTGCTGCGCTCCATAGAGAACATGTAAGCCATCTGGGCCTTTGCGTGCATCCGCGTGGAGCTCAATCAGCACGCAGTCAGCCCTGTGCGTTTGTCGATACAAGGCTTTGATGACGCGAAGTCCATCCAGCTTCTGATCGATGCGCTGAATATTGTCCGTTGATGCTGCCATCTCAAGAAAGCGATGGGTTTTGCAGTGCTTTTTCTGCACGCCAAGCCGCGATGTTGGTCCGGTGTGCCCGGCGGTCGTGAGCAAGACGGGTTCGATGTGTGGCTGATGCCGCTCGATGGCACGAAAGAGATCAAGTGCCAATGCATATGTAAACTCGGCTTCGGTGTAGCCACCAGCGTTTGTTCCTGGGTCGACTCCGCTGTGACCCGCGAATATCAGGCAAACAAGACGTGTCTTCGTCGCTACCATTTGGCTTTACTCAGGGCGTACCAAAGACTCCAAGGCAGCGACATAAGCTGCAAATGCCAAGCGCCCCGAGGATGTAAGCGCATAGCGCGACTTTCCTGGCCGCTTGACGGCTTGGATTTTAGAGGATGCGACATATCCGGCATCTTCAAGCACAGACAAGTGTGTACTGAGGTTGCCATCGGACACCATCAAGGCCGACTTGAGGAAGGCAAATTCAGCCTCAGATGTCGCCAAGAGACACGACATGATGCCAAGGCGGACTTTCTGATGGATGACATCATCCAGGAGATCAAGCGGGCGTGTCATGCCATCGGTGTTGTCGACAGCAGCGGCCACACGCGGCGTTTTCTCCTTGCGTGGATGTGCGGGCAAAGCCTGGTCCATCGCCATCGCCTTACTTACCATCCATCCCGGATTCCGCGTGCGATTCCATACACAATATGGAAACCACCAAACGTTACAGCGAGTAATCCGCGCGGCCCGACAGGAACGCCTTGCGGTCCAAGCAATGTCCAAACGGCTGCGGCAAGAAAGCTCCACCCGAGAACGCTGACCGCGGGTGCGGAAAGCTGACCGATGGCGAGCAGGGACATCGCGTAACTAAGCATCCACAGCCCGTATATCGCATCCCCGAAGCGTTCCGGCTGATGATAGTACATGAGTGAGACGATCAGACCACAGAGGAGGCCTGGCGCAACGGCCCGTAGCCAGCTTCTCCCGAGGCCGGACAGCGGCGACTTCCCGACGCGCATCGCCCTAATTTTGGTGATGACCAAATCCACTAGCCCGGCGGCCACCAATGTCGTAAACCACAGCCCGACAAACGCACCCTGCCGGCCAGGCTGACTCGGATCACCAATCACACCCTCGGCGACGACAGCGGCAATAAGCACGATTACTCCAGCGGCGACTCCCGAAATGCCGGATAGCGTCGAGTGTTGCTGACTGCGCTCAATCGTCTGACGGATGAGACGAAGGTGCTCAGTTGCCTCCTGTAGGCTTGGCATTGGGTCCATATGTCGTTTATACCCTAAACGCTGCCATCCA
>CAIYBQ010000421.1 GCA_903924445.1 uncultured Armatimonadota bacterium
TGTAGTTCTGTCTGCTTACCCGTTTCCAATGAGGTGACTGTCAGTGAAGATGTGAGCTTATTTGACTTACCTGTGGCGGATGTCGATAGAAGCCACTTGCCATCTGTTGCCACACCTGCTGCGGCTGGTGTCGGGAACGTTCGACCTGTTGGGGTGAGTGTGCCATCGCTTGAAAGTGTCAGTTCTTCAACGATGGCATCCGAGCCACGTGAGACATAAACCAAGCGACCATCTGGTGAGATCGCGACTCCAAAGTACAATCCACCCTTTTTATTGCTGTTAGGTGCTTTGATCAGATTGTAGTCACGAACGTGGACCAGCTGTCCTGTATCGGCCCGCATCACCTGTAGCTGTGAGCGATTACCGAGGGACGTTGATATGACATAGCGTCCATCTGGAGTAATCTTAAGGGATGTCGGGAAGCTGCCAGCACGAATGGATTGACCTGCCGGTGTAATCTGTTGGCCGGTTACAAGTAGGGTGGCCGTATCATTGGCCTGCTTTTGAGCTGCGACAAATGATGTTGAAACCGCTGCGAGTCCGATCGTTGCGACAACCGATACAGATGAAATGCGCTTGTTCATGTACGCATTCTAACCGACGCTTTGGTCCGGATAACTAAAACCCAACAGCCTCGTTCTTAATCTTATAGCCGTGGAAGTTCTTACATTCGTACAGATGAATTGTCCGGATAGGCCCATCTACGGCCGGGGATGTGATTACGATGGGATCCGAAATTTCTGTTACAGAGCTGAAATACGGACGAAGATATTTCATGTCCTTTAGATCTACTTCATCGATGACGACAAGAGCATCCTGACCTTCGCGGTAATCAAGCTTAGAACCTAGGACAAACTGATTATTGCGTGTGTGTGCAAACAGACACTCAACGTTGGTGGGATTACCCAACAGCCAAGCGGTCATCGCTGTCATCCGGTAGTTTGTTGATGCCACAAATCCACCACGCTTGATGATATCTGCGGCAGGGTTTTCGAGTCGTTTCTTCACAACGTCCCATCCGTATGGTTCATAAAGTTTGACGGCAAGGGATGGCTTTATTCGGATGCCGACGAGGCTCAGCGTATTCGGGAATGTGGCAAAGAGTGAAACAATCATTCCCGGGACAATGAGAATGGGAATTAGGACCCGGGATTTGTCTGAATGACGCAAATACATCGCGAGGGGCATAAGACCAGTAAAGTACGCTGCGATAGGCCAGTTGACTTCCAACTTGGACTTGGTACTTAAAATTAGACAAACTGTTATTAGCGGAACTGCCAGCATCCGGACGTAACTCCGCGCGATTTCACTTACTAGTAAGCGACGACGTGTGAGGGCAAAGATGGACCCAATGAGCATAGTTGGGCCGATGATCAGGAGCTGTCCACCGATGAGATCACCTGTCCATCGTCCGATTGGGGCATCTGTGTGGCGGTTTGACAGGGAGGCTGAATGTTGTGTGAAGAGGTTGCCGTGATTGTCATCCCAGAGCTTCAGCGCAACGAGCGGAAGCAAGGCAATGGCACCCGCTATCCATGGATAGGGGGAAGCGAGGCGCTTGCGTCCATCGGGGGATGTTAGACACGTTAGGAATATTCCAACTGGCAGGGCGAGTGTCGGAAGCTTACTTAGGACACCTAGTCCAGAAAGCGTTCCCGCTATCAGCCAAAGCGCAGGTCGACCAGTGCACACTGCTCCGTATCCAAAGTAACACGCAGCACTCCAAAACATCAGCATCGGAGCATCGTAAGTAGAAATCGCTCCTCCGGCCAAATACAGCGGAGTGGACAAAGCAATCGCAAGCCAATAGTTCCCGGCCCGCTCGTCTGCAATTTTGGTCATCAAGCGATGTCCAAAATATAGAAAGACGGACGAACAAAAAATGGCAACCAGCTTGACAGTTATCACAGATGAAGAACCCAGGGTGAACAACCGTAGTATCCAGGCAATCATCGGGCCCTGATCGTAGTACCAATAATCCAAGTGTTTTGACCACGTCCAGTAGTAAGCCTCATCAAAGGACAGCTGCTGGCCAATCGAAATGATTATCTTTGACATCGCAAAGATAAGAATGATCAAAATGGCGGTTTTGCCTGATGTAATGGACTTGGTACCTGGTTGCACGGCAGTAGACTAGTTCCTGATTCAGTTGTATGCGTTGTACATGGTTCAACTGCGCAGACGTGATACCATTTTTATGTGTCTGATTTACCCGTAGACCCTATTGTAGTTACCCGACTAGGGGAAATTTCGGCCCGATATGGCCTAGAATTGATTGAATATACATCCGGATCGACTACGGTTCGTGTTGTTTCTGACCAGTCACCTGTTGTCATCACAGGAAGCGTCCGCCAATCTGGTTTTCCATCTGCTGGTATTGAAAAGAATATCTCCGGAACGTCGGTCCGAGCGCCCATTATGGGTGTTTACTACCGCTCACCAAGCCCCGGGGAACCCGCATTTGTAGAGGTCGGCGATTACGTTGCCATTGGCGATCCAATCGGAACGATTGAGGCGATGAAGGTGTTTTCAGAAGTGGTTTCTGAAGTTGCTGGAGTCATTATTGCAATACCGGCAGAGAACGGAAAGCTTGTACATTCAGGGGACAGCCTTGTCGTAATAGAGGAGGCCTAAGTGCGCGAAATTGGCATTGGGCTGATTGGCTGCGGAATTGTGGGTTCAGGTACAGCAGCATTGCTCACCGATAATGCAGACCTTATTGCATCCCGGGTTGGTGCGAAGCTTGTCGTGCGTAGGATTGCTGTGCGTGACTTGTCCAAGATTCGCGAAGTATCGATACCTGCTGAACTGTTTACGACGAATGTCGATGATGTAATCTCCGACCCTGATATTGACATCATTGCAGAGCTCGTTGGTGGTGTCGATCCTGCAAAGGCATGGATTGAAGCGGCATTTGCAGCTAAGAAACAGGTTGTTACAGCAAATAAAGAGCTCATGGCCAAGCACGGTCATGCACTAGTCCAAATTGCGCAGGAAAACAAGCTTGATTTTTATGCCGAAGGCAGTGTTGCTGGCGGTATTCCAATTATCGCCGCGATGGGTGAATCGCTGGCCGCAAATCGGATCCAGGCAGTCATGGGTATTGTCAACGGTACGACTAACTTTATTTTGTCAAAAATGGCGGACGAAGGAGCTAGTTTTGATGATGTCCTGCGTGAGGCGCAGGCATTGGGCTATGCGGAGGCGGATCCAACTGCGGATGTGGATGCTCATGATGCGCGCTATAAGATCGCTATTCTTGCAAGTATTGGCTTCGGGACTCCGGTAGATGAAAGCTCGGTCATTAGCGAGGGTATCCGTACGATCACCGCGCGTGACATTGCTGTTGCCAAAGATCTTGACCATGTCATCAAGCTTGTCGCTGTTGCAGAGCAGTGGGAGGATCAGGGTACGATGCACGTGCGTGTCCACCCGGCACTTTTGCATAAAGACCATCCACTTGCATCGGTCAATGGTGCATATAACGCTGTTCTCGTTCGTGGAGATGGCGTTGGTGACACAATGTTTTATGGGCGTGGTGCTGGCTCATTACCAACGGGCAGTGCTGTTGTTGGAGACCTGATTGCAGTGTCAAGAAACCTGGTCAGCGGGTCTACGGGCAGAGTGCATCGACCAGCCAACGCAAATTTGAGGATGTTGCCTAGGGAGCTTGTTAAGTCCAAGTTCTACGTCAGGATGACGGCGAAAGACCTTCCAAAGGTTCTTTCACAGGTGTCCAATGTCTTTGGTGACTTCGATGTTTCCATTGAATCTGTCATCCAACGCGCGAATAACAAAGACGAAGCTGAAATTGTTCTTATTACGCACAAGTGTCTTGAAGAGAGTTTTCGAGGCGCTGTCGATGTCGCGGAGCGCTTGCCGGTCGTTACCGGAGTTCATAACTGGATCCGGGTCGAGGCATAAGCAGCCCCAAAGATGAGGAAATAGTGTCTGGATTGCAAATCTCCGGATTATCAAAGCGTCAGCAGATATCCTACTTGCTGATAGTTCTTCTTCTCTTGTTCGCAACGATTGCGTGGCGCTTGTTTGGAACGGTTGTGGTCGATGGTGAGTCGATGAATCCGACATTAAATAGTGGCGAATCGCTGGTGGTGATGCGGAAGTACAAGTGGTTTCCATCGTTAGGCGTAGGGGACATCATTGTGTTGAAGCCAGGTAATGCGCGGACAGACGGAAATGCGGTGATCAAGCGCATTGTCTTTATACAAAACAAGACTGGTACTGCGACTTGGCCAGCATCTATCAGGACAAAGTTTGGTACTTTTGCTGCTATAGACCTTTTCCCTGCTGACAATCAGAATTGTGATCTAAACCGACCAAATGGAATCTATGTGATGGGAGATAACCTCGACCATAGTGAGGACAGCCGGGACTACGGACCTGTGACCGCGTCGGATGTATACGGAAAGGTTTTGGGGCGTTGACATGTCATCACAAGCACGGATTGACGGACTGAAGCACATTGGACAAGGGAAAGTCCGCGACATTTATGCCATTAACGATGAGCAGCTGTTGTTGGTTGCAAGTGATCGTATTTCTGCGTTTGATGTTGTGATGACGGAGCCCATCCCGAACAAAGGACAGGTCCTGACACAGCTTGCTGCGTTCTGGTTCCAGAAGACATCACATATCGTTCAGAATCACCTCATCAGTGCCGATGATGGCGATATTCAACGGGCGGTTGAGGTTGAGGGGGGAGTCTGGGATGATTGGCTGAACGGGCGTGTGATGCTCTGTCAGCGCACAAAGCCGCTTGCTGTTGAAGCCGTAGTTCGTGGCTACTTGTCAGGCAGTGGTTGGAAGCAATATACAAAGACACCTGGACACCTATGGGGACACCAGCTGCCAACAGGGCTGTCGGAGTCCGAGCGCTTGCCGAATCCGATCTATACGCCAAGTTCAAAGGCAACCGAGGGACACGATCTTCCGTTGACGATTGAAGAAGCGGAAAGCCATTCAAGTGGATTTGCAGCTGCCGTTGAAGCAGCCGCCTTAGACATCTATGCCTTTGCTGCCGAAACCGTTGACCCTTTGGGCCTCATCCTCGCTGACACCAAGTTTGAGTTTGGTGTTCATCCTGATGGTCATCTTCTTCTAATCGACGAAGCATTGACGCCAGATTCATCCCGATATTGGCTCCGTGATCAATATCAAATCGGAATATCGCCCCCATCGTTCGATAAACAATTCGTTAGAGACTATCTAGAATCTGTAGATGGTTGGAACAAGCAGTACCCAGCGCCATCACTTCCACCAGATGTTATTCATCAGACACGTGCAAAGTATCTGGATGCGTATAAGTGGATTACTGGGTCTGACCTTTCGTATGCCACTCATGGCTAAGCGCAACACCGGTTACTCGATGATGGATGTCTTGGCATTGCTACGTCAGGTGCCGGTTTCCGTGTACATCATTCCTGTTGTCGTGTCATTTTTTGCCTATGTGCTCGTTGGGACGGCCGTGTGGTTGTTGGTGACTCCCTATTGGAAAGAGCTTGCTGGGGAATGGGATGTGGTCGGTCGGTATGTTGCGATTGTTGCATGGGTACTTTGTTTTCCAATTCTGTTTAATTTGATATTGAGCATGGTGCTTGGCTTACTTTTTGATCCACTTGCATCCAAAATTGATACCCTGCTGCATACTGGCGATCACAAATCGATGTCTGTCGGCCAGCAATGGCTTGATTCTGTCGTCCGAACAACCTGTTTAGTGCTAATACACGCGGTCGCCTTTGTTGTGGCAGCGATGATTCCGGTCGCGGGATTGTTGATCAGTGGTGCCGCATCTGTGGTTTCAGCACTGGTCTTGGTAACGACACCGGCTGCTGTGCATCGGGGCTTGAACTTTGCTTCCCATGTAAAACTCATCACATCCAAGTTCGGAATACGTGAGTTTGTCTTCGGGATTCTCGCTGCAATTTTGCTGAGTAACCCTCTGTTACAAGTGATTGCATTGGTTCCGCTCGTGGTTATGGGGCAGATCATGACACGAAATTGGTTGATGGATTAACCGATTCTGAATTCGTCCGTTTACCCACTTGTAACTGTTGAGCACTGCAATCTCGATCGGGTGTCAGTAGGCATCAGAGCAGGCTGCAAAGTATACTGAAACATCCGGTGGCTTACAACGAAACTTGGAATGCCGATACGAAAAGGTCTTTATGAAGAAATCGTCTGTAGGGGTTGTGAGTTTGGGTTGCCCGAAAAACCTTGTTGATACCGAGGAAATGCTAGGAGCATTGGATGCTACTGGGCATGTAGAGTTTGTTGATAGTGAACTGGACACAGACATTCTTGTCATAAATACCTGCGCATTCATCGAGTCGGCCCGTGAAGAGTCCATTAATGCAATCCTTGATGCGGTAGCGCGTAAGGGACGGGGAGAAGTAGGAAAGGTCATTGTTACCGGCTGTTTAGCTCAGCGGTACGGGAATGACTTAGCCATGGAGATACCTGAAGTGGATGCAATTTTGGGCATCCAGAGTGGAAACCGAATTGTGGATGCGGTGTTTGGACCTCAATCAATTCGCCAGCAATCCAAGACGATGTTGCCGATGGCGACCAGTATGACTGTGCAGCTGGATTCTATTGAAGGCAAATATCCACTCATGCCAGCCCGGACAGTGCGTGGAGGTGACAAGTGGTCTGCATATGTGAAAGTGTCCGAAGGCTGCGACCACCGCTGTACTTTTTGTGCTATTCCATCGTTCCGTGGAAAACATCGATCAAAGCCAATCGAAGAAATCATTGATGAAGTAAAGGTGCTCGTCGACCGAGGTGTCGTCGAGATAAACCTAATTGCTCAGGATACGACTGCCTATGGCATGGATCTGTACAAGGAGCTAGCGTTGCCACGTCTTCTGGAAAGGCTTGGGGCGGTTCCGGGATTGAAGTGGGTCAGGTTGCTGTATTGCTACCCAACTATGGTCAACGATCGTTTACTGAAGACCATGGCTGATACGGAAAACATTGTCAAATACATGGACATTCCGCTTCAGCATGGGGATGATCGAATGCTTGGATTGATGAAGCGCGGCGGTTCTGTCGGACAGTACGAGAGGCTTTTCGATCGGATGCGAACACTGATGCCTGACATCAGTATCCGTACAACGTTTCTTCTGGGGTTCCCGGGGGAGGATGATATCGCATTTCAAAATTTGATGCAGTTTGTCTCAGCAATGAAGTTTGACCGCTTAGGTGTTTTTACATACTCCCCTGAAGATGGAACGCCTGGGGCAGAGATGAAGCCAATCGTACCGAAGCGAATCGCAAACACCCGTCGACGGGAACTCCTTGCGCTCCAGCAAAGTATCAGCACTGACATTAATCAACAACTGCTCGGCCGCTCAATTGACATCCTTGTTGAAAGGATTGTCGGAAACGATTCGATTGGGAGATCCTGGCGTGATGCTCCTGAAATAGATGGCTCGGTTTGTGTTAGAAATTTCAAGTCCATTCCCGGGACGTTTATCACCGGGGAAATCACTGATGCTGGTCCCTACGATGTGTTTTCTGAAATGAGGTCGTAACCGTGGCTGAATCCGTTAATAAGGCATCGAAGATGTCAGCCGTCAAGGAAACCTTACTTGAGCGCGCACAAGCATGGGTCGTTGACCAGGCAGCATTGAGTGTCATCAAACTCGGTCGATGTCCGGTAGAGGATGTCGCATCGGCGATAAGTATTCCTGTCAATACGCTGCTGGCAGCAATACAAACCACGGATCGCTTGACCGTTGTTGATGGTGATCTTGACCTGACGGTGTGTTCTGATGCTATTACGAGGACCCTTGACCGTTGGTGCAACGACGTCGTGCGGGCCGTTGGTTGCCCGGTACATATCGATGAGCTTTCTGAGTTACTAACAGTTCATCTTGGCAAAACGTCTGACTCGATTGCATCATCCATATCGGCATTTGCCGCAAGCAGCAGGAGTGGACTGACACTTGTCGACTCACGCATTCTTATGAATGACTGGCTGCCGATGTTTGCACATGATGATAAGGAAGACATCCTCCTTGAAAATGGAGTAAAGGCAGATCTACTTGCGGCACTTCTCTCTAAAGTTGGATCAGCAACATTTTCCACTGTTCAGGAATTTGCTGTCTCTTTACTACGAGCAATTCAAAACAAACCTGTACGACATAAAACGCTGTCTGTCGCGTACTGGGCCTTAACCAAACGGCAAGATTGTGCCAATGACTTGGTGCAGCTGATGTGCGATGAGAGATTACTCTGGCACAGTGGCGCCAAGGGAGGACGCTGGGTCCTGTCAAGTATAGAAGCCGAATATCGTTCCTTAGTATCTGAGATGGTTCCGACGGCAGATGTCGTGGTCGACACGGACCATGTAAATACAATCAATGAAGTGACGAGCCATGCTGAACCCGTC
Source organism: uncultured Armatimonadota bacterium (assembly GCA_903924445.1). GTDB lineage: Bacteria > Armatimonadota > Armatimonadia > Armatimonadales > Armatimonadaceae > CAIRTT01. Next base: position 8,411 of record CAIYBQ010000421.1, read on the forward strand.
AAGGTCGTCGTTATTGATAACGCGTTAGTGGAGACGATTCTGTATAATCTCACCACCCGTCGAACGTGCATCACTCTTGGTAGTTATGGAATTCCTGATGAGCTTCTATCCGAGTACACGGCTATTATTGCAGAAACGTATGGTGTTTCTTCGGTCGGATTTGGGCGGTTTCTTCTCAACGATAGCATTCCAAATATAGACATCGATCCCTACTTGGCGGTATTCAAGTGTCCTCGGGTTGAGTTTATATCTGAGGATGGTGAACAGGTTGAGGATCTCGTGTCACCGGATTCGTATATTGGAACGCTGAAAAGTGATGTCCTGAATCCAGATAATCAGGATATTCTTGATGACAACTCTACTTATACAGGACCGAATGTGTCAAATGTATACTCATTCCCACTGTACAAGGATCATGTTTTGTTGGGGGTCATTCCGATGTGTCGCCTCAACGGTGATCTCATCCCATGGGATGTCGAATATGCGCCCATTACCGTTCGTGTGAATGGAGTTGGCTATGCATGTTCCATCATCAATAAACAGGGAGTCCGCTGCTTGCTAGGTTTGAAGCAGCTGTTCCTTGATGAATCATCTCAGCGCGATTACATGTGTACACTGACGAAGCTGGATGGTGTGTGCGAATTTTCGATTGACCTGACGCCACTCGTTGATGGTGAATATGCTCTTTCAGATGAGCGTCGCGTTGAGCTGAATGTCTACAAGGATGCCGAGGCAGACAACCCGACCGTTGTTATCCTTACGCAGATTTTGGATGACCATCCGAAGGGAGTCACATTTGAGCGTGCGCTTCGTGAGCTTCGCTATATTCGCAGAACAAGTGTTCATAAACTAGCCAGCATATTGAGTACAAATGACTGTTTTGCTCAAAAACCTGGCACAGGTGTATGGCGCTATAACCCCAAGCGAGCGGATGCCGGAAATGACATTGCACGGCGTACATATCTGAAATCTGGTTTCTAAAAAAATGGGAAGACGACGTCGAAAGGATGCTTCAGCGGGACTTTCTCGTTTTACAGGCATCATGCGTGTCTTTACCGTTATCGTCGTGCTTCTTACAGTTGGTGTGGTGGTATCAGGATATTACGTTTTACGTGCTGTACGAGGGTTACAGGCGAACTCCGCAGCTGACCTAACGAACGAAACACCCAGCGGTGTGACAACAATTTATGCTGCAGATATCAATCCTGAGAACGGAAAGCATCTTGAGCTCGGGACTGTATCAAATCGCTATCAAATCAATGTCAAATTAAGTGAAATTCCTGCGAACCTGAAGCAAGCTACGATTGATATTGAAGATGAGCGATTTTACGAACACAACGGTGTTGACTTTCGTTCGTTGGCTCGTGCTGCCTACCGGAATGTACTGAAATGGAAGCTGAGTGAGGGTGCATCAACCTTGACTCAGCAGCTCGCCATCAATCGGTTGTTGACACGTAAGAAGACGATTGATCGCAAGTTACAAGGGATGGTTCTCGCAGTTCAGATTGAAAAAACACTCTCGAAAGACACCATACTTGAGCGTTATCTAAACGAAGTCAATTATGGTGGAAACATCTACGGTGTTGCTGCGGCCGCCAAGTATTACTTCGGAAAGCCACTGAGTGACCTCTCTGTTTCTGAATGTGCTTATATCGCCGGTCTTCCGCAGCGCCCTGCGTACACGAATCCATTCCGGAATCCGAAAGCCGCCGTTAGCCGGCGCAATGTTGTCCTCGCGAAAATGCGAGATCTGGGTCATGTAACATCGGATGGCTATCAGGCGGCAGTGTTGGAAGTACCGGACATCATGGCCGATGCTCCTAAAATCCGAACTCAGTTTCGAGCGCCACACTTTACGAACTGGGTCTTGCGGAAGCTTGTCAAGAAGTATGGAAGCGAACGCATCTATCGGGGTGGACTCAAGGTTTATACAACGCTGAGTCTTGAGCTCCAGCGTAAATCTGTTGAGGCGTTGAAGGAAGGGCTACAAAATGGCCTTGATAGCGGCGTAACTGAGGGCGCTGTTGTATCGATGGATCCTACCAATGGCTATGTACGTGCGATGGTTGGGAGCACGGATTACACGCGAACCAACTTTAACTACGCAACAGGTCGAAGCCAGTGTGGCTCAACCTTTAAGCCCTTTGTGTACGCAGCAGCCTTTGGCGATAACAAACTTGGATTAACGCCGGATTCGTCGCGGTTTGATGGACCGACAACCTACGGCGACTGGACACCAAAAAACTATGGTGGCCGATACTCCTATGGCCGTATTTCCATCCGAAGCGCAGTCGCATCAAGTAAGAACACGATTGCCGTAAAAGTTGCAAAAGAAGTTGGAATAAACAATGTTATTGCAACGGCAAAACGCGCAGGTCTAGATGTTCCGATGAACCGAGACCTCACATTGGCGCTGGGTACCGCGGCTGTGAGCCCATTGGAGCTGACCACCGCGTACTGCACCTTTGCCAATAAAGGTACCGCATATAAACCCGTTGCAATTGTCGGCATCATTGATGGTGATGGAGATTCCATTCCCGTAGACGGCATTGAAGCGACTCGAAATGCTCTTTCACCAGCCGCGGTTCGTTTTGTGGATGAATGCCTCAAGGCGGTCATTGATTATGGAAGTGCCGCCGGTGCTCGCGGTATTCACGAGGTCGAAGGCGCCCGGGGAAAGACTGGTACGACAAGTGACAACCGGGATGCTTGGTTTGTAGGCTACACACCTAAGCTGGTGACTACGGTTTACATGTGCGGTGTCAAACGGGTCACAGTCAACAACAAAGAGGTTGTTCGCTATCTGCCAATGGAAGGCATTACTGGTGGCCGTGTTTGTGCTCCTGTTTGGGCAGCGATTATGCGTGATGCACCTACGATTCTGTCTGAGCTTGACCGGATTGCAGCATTGCCACTGGAATCTGATGAGAGTGACGTGACGGTCGCATCGCCGAAGAAGACTCCGGCCGCTGGCGTTACTGAGCCCGTTCCAACGGAAGTGAAGGTCGATACCGCACCTGAAGATGCAGGCCTTAACTCCACCGCGCCTCTGGAACAACCGGATGTCGACTCAATACCGCCAGTGGTGCCAGAAAGCATTGATGAGCCAAAGCCAGCTGAGACGCCACAGCCAACCATTCCATCGCCGACCACAGTACGGATAAAGAAACCCGAGGTTAAGCCCGATCCTGAAGTGGAAGTGCTGATCTGTAGTGACAGTAATCTGCGGGCAAATGACTATTGTGTGGAAGTTGTACGGCAGCTGATGCCTAAGTCGAAGGCACCCAAGCGAACATGCAATCAACATGGAGCACAGCCGGATGAACGGCCCAACTAACAGCCGATTTCGGACTGCAAGAAACGTATTTGCGAATGGGATTCGGTTTTCCCAAGGCGTAAATGTAATTACGGTTGGAACGTCAGAAATTTCCAATGCTCTTATCCCTAGATTGGTTGTACTTGCCTCGTTATTCCTTTTTGGTTTCGTCGCACTTGTTGTGAAGCTATGGCATCTTCAGTTTTTTGATTATGACAAGCACATTGAAAATGCTATTTCAAACACACTGAAGCACGCTAGATCAACGCCTCCACGTGGTGAGATTACGGATTCGAAACACAACCTCCTGGCGACAACAACCAGCAAGTATGTGATCTCAATCGTTCCCGGTTGGCTGCCTAAGAAAAAGCCTGAGCAAACACCATCTGGTCCGACGACATTACCAATGGTTTGGAAGCGACTTGCTCGTGCCTGTGAGCTGGATCAAAAACGCATTGAGGACAACTATGCTGCTGTCGCCAATGGGCCAAAATATGAACCAGTCCCAATATTGCAGAGCGTGTCGCAGCGCATTGCGACGCGCGTCCTTGAAACCATCGACACAATGCCTGGCGTCATCGTGCAGGTCGTCCCAATGCGACGCTATCCTAATGGCAAACATTTCACATCAATCCTTGGCTATACAAGCCCTGTTTCTGAGCAGGACTTGAAAAATTCGGATATCCGGATTCGTTACAAGGCTAGTGATTTCATCGGTCGCGAAGGCATCGAACGCTTCTATGACAAGTACTTGGCTGGTATTCCTGGGGATGAAGAATTCGCAACAGATCGTACCAATGGACAACGACGAACCGTCAATGTGATTCCTCCGCAGCCAGGGAGCAGGTTGGTGTTGGCTATCGATACGAATCTTCAGCGTATTGCCACGCAATCTCTCGGAACGCGCAAGGGGGCTGTCGTAGCCATCGAGCCTTCAACTGGAAAAGTTTTGGCCTTTGTATCGAGCCCAACATATGATCTCAACCTTTGGAATGTACGTCCGATGCCTAAGTACATTTACAATTCCAATATCAAGCCATATGCAACAAATGAGGCGACACAGGCGCAGCTACCGCCCGGGTCTGTGATGAAAATTATTACCCTCACAGCGGCTTTGGAATCAGGAAAAGTTACCCAGGGTACTGCTGTCCGATGTGATGGGGGATTGCGGATTGGAAAGCGTTCCTTTCTTGGATGCACAGGCAACCATGGATACGTAACCATGATGGATGCGTTTGCCGTTTCTTGTAATGCATACTTTGGTCAGTTAGGTATCTGGGTGGGTCAGGAAGACCTTGCAAAGTGGTCACGCCGCTTTGGTCTGGGTGAAGACACTGGGATTGATCTGACGAGTGAGCTGGATGGAAACATCGATGGACCAAAGTCACAAGAAGCTATTTATCGTCACTACAAGAAGCAGTACGAAGGCTGGTTCAGTGGTGACTCTGCAAACATGGCCATTGGACAGGGTGCGATGCTGACAACGCCACTCCAGATGGCGTCGCTTGCGGCAACTGTTGCCAATAATGGAAACCGAATTGTCCCGCATCTGCTTGACCATGTAGAACCAGCTGAACCGGGACCAGCTCCCCAAACACAGCCCTCTGGACTTGGAAAGGTTGTCGGTACGGTTGGCTGGTCTGACCGCACACGTAAACTAGTACAACAGGCGATGCATGGTGTTGTGACCAATAGTCGAGGCACCGGGCAAGTATGTCGCCTTCCTGGAATCGATGTGTTTGGCAAGACTGGAAGTGCGGAGTCTAGAGGTAAACGGAGCCCCACTCATGCCTGGTTCGCAGGCTATGCGCAGAAACAAGGTGAGCTGCCTCGTATCGCGTTTGCGGTATGGCTGGATGCAGATGGTAAACATCTCCATGGTGGATCTCACGCTGCGCCCATTGCGCGACAACTTATTGCGCATGTTTACGGACTCAAGATAAACCCAATGCAGATTCCTCAGGCCGCTGTCAATGACTAGTCCTGGCGCGCCGGATCCCGAACCAATCGCAGCTACAAACGGGATGCTTGTAAAGCCTCTAGGAAATGAGTCAATAGATGTTGGCTGGCATCATCGAATTGGTACATTCGTGGAATTTGATCAGATCTTGATCAGAGAACACGCTCCAAATGCACATTTTGTATCGATCATTGGTGACTTCAATCATTGGGACCGGGGCAGGGATCCATTACACCGGATCTCCGAAACTGAGTGGGAAATCTCTATTGATCGCATCCGTATTGTCCCTGGAAGTCGATATAAACTTCACATAGCCGGCTACAACGGGTCACGTGATCGGATTCCATCAACCTGTCGGTTTGCTCAGCAATCACCAGATGGGGACTTTGCTGCGATCTTTGATTTTGATGTCCTTAGTCCACCGACAAAGACAAATGCTCAACATCAACCACTGAAAATCTATGAGCTGCACATTGGGCTTGCTGCCGCCACACCTAGAATTGGCACGTACTTGGAAGTCGCAGAAACGGTAATTCATCGGGTTAAGGCCAACGGTTACACAGCCGTTCAATTGATGGCAGTCCACGAGCATCCTTACTATGGCTCATTTGGTTATCATGTAAGCAATCCCTACGGAATCTGCAGTAGGTTTGGAACCCGTCACGAATTCAAATACTTGGTCGACAAATGCCATGAACTTGGCCTCATTGTGATTATCGATCTCGTTCATGCGCACGCCGTCAAAAACCTGGCTGAGGGCCTTGGGGAGTTCGATGGTCAAGAGGGTTATCTGTTTCTCCGTGGCGATAACGCAATTCATCCTGCTTGGGATTCTCTGGTCTACGATTACCAGAGTCCATTTGCGATTTCGTACTTACTTTCAAATGCCCGGTATTGGATGGAAGAGTATGGAATCGATGGATTCCGGGTTGATGGTGTTACGTCTATTCTCTATCACGATCACGGCATAGGCCATCGGTCCTTTACAGAGGATGACTATTACGGAAACAATCTCAATCAGTTTGGGCTGAAGTATCTTGTGCTTCTATGTCACCTAGTCCATAAGCTTAATCCTGATGCCATCCTCATCGCCGAGGATGTCAGTGGATTCCCAGGGGTGGCAAGGTCCGCTGAAGAGGGCGGTGTTGGATTTGACTATCGCCTGCATATGGGACTGCCAGACTTCTTCGAATTGGCTGCCAAGACTGTCATGGACAAGGGAATCATCCCATCTGAACTTTGGCATACATTGGTTTCCCGTCGGTTTGATGAAAAACACGTTGGCTACATAGAGTCCCATGATCAAGCGATAGTTGGCGGACAGTCGCTGATATTCAGGCTTCTTGGCCCCAAAATGTACTCAGATATGCATGTAATTGGAGAGAGCCATGACGTTCATTTGGCGATGTCGGTAGTTAATGTAGCCAAGTCCATTGTCGTCCTCCTTGGAGGTGAGGCATGGATGTCCTTTATAGGCAATGAATTTGGTCATCCGGACTGGGTGGAGTTTCCGACGCCAGATAACAACGATTGCTTTGAATACGCGTATCGTAAATGGCATTTGGCATCAGATGAGTCACTGATGTATCAGAAACTGGCTTCATTTGATAGCGACTTGATGCATTGTCAGAAAGTCTGGGAAAGCTGGACTCAGTCGTACATGACCGCGCCACTCTTGGACGACGGGCGCAGGCTTGCGGCATTTCATCGTGATGGAATCGTTCTGGTAACGAATACCAGCCCGGATGCTTCTTATGAGGATGTCTGGATACCGGTATCCGTGAATGGCGATTATCGCGTCATTCTTTCGACCGAAAATCGTAGTTATGCTGGTTACGCAAGGCTTGATGAGGATATGGTTTACGCATCCATCCAGTCCGATGGAAATGCATACATTCGACTCTACGTGCCAAGTATGTCGGCAACGTTTCTAACTGTTTGCTAAGCTGAAGATGCGTGCCGTGAATAAAGAAGAAGCCCTGCCAACTGGCAGGGCTTCTTGCGTTGATTAGAGCTCGAGGAGAAGGCCATCTGGGTTCTCGATAAGGTCCTTGACCTTCACCAGGAACCTCACCGCAGTCCCGCCATCGATTACACGGTGGTCGTACGAAAGCGCGATGTACATCATTGGACGGATGACAATCTGACCATCCACTACGACAGGACGCTCCTTGATACTGTGGAGCCCAAGGATACCTACCTGAGGATAGTTCAGGATCGGAGTCGACATCAGCGAACCGTAAACGCCACCATTGGTGATCGTAAATGTTCCACCCGTCATGTCACCGATGCCAAGCGCATTCTTCTTTGCCTTTTCAGCAAGGCCCTTGATCGTAGATTCGATGCCGGCAAAGTTTAGCTTATCTGCATCCCGAATAACTGGAACGACGAGGCCATCTTCCACACCTACCGCGATTCCAATATCGAAGTATCGCTTGTAGACCAGCTCATCACCCTGCAGCTCGGCATTGACAGCAGGGAACTGCTTGAGTGCGCCGACGACTGCCTTCGTGAAGAAGGACATAAAGCCAAGGCCAACACCATGGGTCGCGATAAAGGAATCCTTTGTGCGCTTCCGGAGGTTCATGACGGCAGACATGTCTACCTCGTTGAACGTTGTCAGCATTGCCGCTGTGTTTTGGGCTGTTTTTAGGTTCGCAGCAATCGTCTGACGGCGACGCGACATGCGTACACGTTCTTCCGGCTTAGCGGATGTAGACGTTGACACAGGTGCTGCTGCAGCAGGCTTTGCCGGTGCGGCAGGTTTCTTTGGAGACCATGTGGTGTTTTCAACGCCACCGGAAATCGCCGTCGCAACATCAGTCTTTCCAACCTTACCAGCAGGACCGGTTGCCGCAACCTTACTTAGGTCAACGGCATTAGCATTAGCCATCGCTTCGGCCACGGGAGTCACACCGCCCTTGGAGACCTGTTCCGATGATTCCTTGGAGGAGCTTTCTGTCACAGTTGTTTGCGCTGGAGCAGCAGGAGCCGCTGTGGCTCCAGAACCGGAAATCGTTCCGAGCACTGCGCCGACGGTGACCGTATCACCCTCATTGAATGCAACTGATGCAAGTACACCATCTGCTTCTGCTTGCAGCACCTGATTCACCTTGTCGGTTTCAAGCTCAACCAGATCATCCCCAGCCTTGACCGCATCTCCAACCTTCTTGATCCACTGTGCAACGGTGGCTTCTACAACAGATTCACCCATGTTGGGTACGATGATTTCGACTGACATAACAAACTCCTTTGGATGATAATCCATGAATCCTTTAGGAAAGTGCTGAGTGAACAATGTGCGCCTGCATAGCATTGTGCATGTCGATGCTTCCTTCAGCAGGACTTGCTTCTAGCGGACGGCCAACGACGCGCAGCGCCAGGTTAGAAGGCAACAGCTCTTGTAATTTTGGAATGACATAGCTTGCCGTTCCCATATTCAGAGGCTCCTCTTGTACAAAGACAAACTCTGTTGCGTTGGGGTACGTTGCGATGAGACGTGTGATGTCGTCCATCGGGAATGGATGAATCTCTTCCAAGCGAATCAATGCCGTGGTCATCGGATTGAGGGATGGGCTTGCCAGCAAGTCCACAATGATCTTGCCACTCGACATAACAATGCGTTGGATCGAACCCTTGTCGATGTCTGTTCGCATGTCATCGAGTACGGGGTGGAATGCTCCCGTCGTGAGGTTGGATGCATGTGAGACGGCCTTTGGATGACGAAGAAGACTCTTTGGTGTCATCACGATAAGCGGCCGAGGATCTATCGACAACGACTTTGCTTGTCGTCTTAGCAGATGGAAGTAGTTAGCCGGGGTGGTGCAGTTCGCGACCCTGATATTGTTTCCTGCAGCCGATTGTAGGAACCGCTCCACACGTCCGGATGAGTGCTCGGGTCCCTGACCCTCGTAGCCATGCGGGAGAAGCATCACCAAACCGGACTTCTGTGACCACTTTGCATCACCGCTCACGATGAACTGATCAATGATGACTTGGGCTCCGTTAGCAAAGTCACCAAATTGACCTTCCCAGAGAACAAGCGTTTCCTTTGCATGCGCGCTGTAGCCATACTCAAAACCGAGTGCTGCCGTTTCGGATAGCGGAGAGTTCAAGATTGCAATGGATGCATTCGCAGTTGGAACGAATCTGAGTAAGTGACATCTAGCCCCAGTCTCCAAATCGTGCAAGACCAACATGCGCTGTGAGAATGTACCTCGCTGCGCATCCTGACCCGAAAGGCGTATAGGGGTTCCATCTTCGAGAATCGATGCGTATGCCAATGCTTCGGCATGTGCCCAGTTGATAGCCGGCTCGTCTGCGGTCAAAGCTGCTTTACGTGGCTTGAGAACCTGTCGCAGCTGCTTATCGTTGACTGCAAATCCATCTGGTGTGGATGTAATTGCATCGTTCAGGACCTGCAATCGGTCAAACGAAACATTTTCAACGACGACATCCGGGGCGATAGTAACCTCCGGTGTTGTAACGGTTCCACCAGCCTGCTCCAGCGCATACTGGCGTGCATCCGCAAGCGCCTCACGCACGGTAGACAACATCGAATCGACAACAGAAATATCGACGACACCCTTTGCTGTCAAGCGTCCAGCATAAAGCTCACGAAGACGCGGATGTGCATCGACAACCCCGTACATTTGAGGTTGCGTGTAGCGTGGCTCATCGGTTTCGTTATGTCCGTGTCGGCGGTATCCGATGATGTCGATCAGGAAGTCGCAGCCGAATTTCTGGCGGAAATCCAATGCCATTCGCGCCATCGCCAGACATGCATCAGGATCATCGCCATTTACGTGAACAATCGGTATCTCAAACCCCTTTGCAAGGTCAGACGAGTACAGCGTAGATCTGCTGTTTTCAGGATCCGTTGTGAATCCAACCTGATTGTTAGCGATGATATGGATGGTTCCACCAACTCGGTAGCCTGGTACGCGCGAAAGGTTTAGACTTTCTGCGACAACACCCTGACCCGGGAATGCAGCATCGCCGTGAATCAAGATGGACAGCGCAGCAAGTATGTCCCGAGAAGGTTTTCCCTGATGGTCGCGATGTTCCTGAGCGGCACGTGCGCGGCCTAGGACAACAGGATTCACGAACTCAAGGTGCGAGGGGTTAGGCACGAGCGTGACAGGAACGCTTCCATGGTCCGCTGTCTCAATTCGGAGCTCATAACCCTTGTGATATTTCACGTCTCCTGTATAGCCGCCCGAACCAGCGCCGCTGGTACTTGGCACGAGGTACTTTTTGCCCTTAATGAACTCAGAGAGCATCTGCCGGTACGGTTTTTTCAGGACATGTGTAAGGACATTCAAGCGCCCACGATGGGCCATTCCAATAACCACTTCGAGGTTACCGGCCAAGGCCGCGCCCTGAACAATACTTTGCAGGACTGGAACCAGCATGTCGACGCCTTCGATCGAAAAGCGCTTTTCACCCTGAAATGGTTGGGTCTTGTGGAGAAACTGCTCGAAGGTGTCAACTTCGGTAATTCGCTCAAGCAGCCACGAACGGTCACCGTTAGTAATCGCTCTAAGATAGCGGCCCGATTCAAAGGCATCACGTAACCAGTTACGTTGCTCAGGCGATTGGACGTGATCGTCCTCGTAGCCAATCGTCCCGCAATAAACGTGTCGAAGACGGTTCATCGCATCGAGTGCATTGGATGTTCCAGCAGCGGCGGGACCACCAACTACGGATGGAGGAAGCGATGCAAGATCTGATTCGGTGAGTCCATGATAAGCAAGCGTCAGCTGCGGGTCTATCTTTGATGGGCTCCGCAAGGGGTTAAGATTTGCCTCGACATGGCCGTGTTCGCGAATTAGACCAGCGAGGTGCACCGCCCGCATGATAGTTTCAACATTAGTTGTTTCTACTACTGAAGTACTGCTTGCTTCGGCAGGCGGAATATATCCTGTCGCAAAAAGCGCACTTGTATCGGAGTCGATTGATGCTGGATCTTCCATCCAACGCTCATACAACTCGCGGGCATAGGCCGCATTGGGGCCATGAAGCGAGAGGGGCCGATCTACCGTGGTTGAGTCATCATGCATGCCGAACTGTAACCTTCCACTCAGTAATATCGGTCACGAAACCTCAATACTGAACCAACGGACATTTTACCCGAATACGGGTTTTATGGTGGACTCAGGTACGAAACTTCCATAGGGTGCTGGCGATATACTTTTGTCAATATGGAAGCTAGTGAACTCCGCCGCGCCTACCTCGACTTCTTCGCATCCAAGGGTGCGCTAATCCTGCCATCAGATTCGTTAGTAACAGAAGACCCCACACTTCTCTTTACGGTTGCTGGAATGGTCCCGTTCAAAGCCTACTTTGAAGACCGTGCAACGCCCCCGAGGACAAGCATCGCGACCAGTCAAAAGTGTTTGCGTACAAAAGACATCGATGACATTGGTGACATCAGCCACTGTACGTTTTTTGAAATGCTTGGAAACTTCAGCTTTGGTGACTACTTCAAGCCCGAAGCGGTGGAGTGGTCTGCAGAGTTTCTCTTCGATGTTCTGAAAATTGACCGTAAGCGTATCCGCGTCACGATTTATCAAGATGATGACGATGCGTACGCATTGTGGAAAAAGTTCGGGATGCCAGATGAGCGCATCACGCGCCTCGGGCAAAAAACGAACTATTGGCCATCAAACGCGATCGTCGAAAAGAGTCAAGGGCCATGTGGTCCTTGCTCAGAAATCTTCTTTGACCTCCAGCCTCACTTGCCGTTTGACCAGGATTGGGATGGCGAGGGGAGCCGCTGGCTTGAGATCTGGAACAATGTTTTCACGCAGTTCACCGGCATCGGAGCTGGCGGTGACTACGCACTCCAAGCGCTTCCAAAGAAGAACATCGACACAGGAATGGGCCTTGAGCGCACAGCCGCAGCCATCAATGATCTTGCCGGACCGTTCGAGACCGATGTTATACGCCCCATTATCAATCACCTGGAAGGACTGAGCGGCAAGACGTATACATCGACACCCGATGCAACTACCGATATCGCATTCAGAAGGATTGCAGACCACATCCGCGCGACGACATTTCTGATTGGCGATGGTGTTCTCCCTGACAAAGATAAGCATGGCTATGTGCTACGACGCCTGATGCGCCGGGCAATCGTGGCTGGAATTCGGCATCTTGGATTTGACAGTGCACCATTCATGGATCGCGCCGTACCGGGTGTGATTGCACATATGAAAGATGCCTATCCTGATCTGGTCAATCGCGAAGAAGCTATTTTGGTTGCTGTTCGACGTGAAGAAGCGCAATTTAGAGACATCCTCTCGGATGGACTGGTACGGCTGGATGACTCACTCGCAAAGGGTGACCTGACAGGCTCTGCCGCCTTTGATCTGTTTGCCACATATGGCCTGCCCTTTGAAGTGACACGAGAGGTTGCAGGTGAGCGCGGTGTCGTGATCGATGAGGAATCATTCAACAAAGCACGTGCACAGCATGCAATTGATTCGGGTAAGGGCAACAAAAAGACGTGGATCATCACGGATGACAACGTAAAGGCCTTCTTCCGCGACCTGCCTCACACAGACTTTACGGGTTACACAGCGCTCGATGGAACGACAGTGGTTGCCGGAATTCTGGTTGATGGACAACCTACCAAGGCTATTACTGCTGGGATGACAGCAGATATCGTCCTGCAATCCAGTCCATTTTATGCAGAATCTGGTGGTCAAGTCAGTGACACCGGAGAACTAACCTTCCATGACTTCCGGGCAAGTGTTCTGGATGTCACCAAAAAGGACAGTGTGTGGTTCCACTCGGTCCTCGTTCATCAAGGTGAGATCGCGACGGGCGGTCAAGTCCATGTATCTGTAGATGCGACTCGCCGACGGCAAATCAGGGCCAATCATACCGCGACCCATATTTTGCACAAGATATTGCGTGACCAGCTCGGTTCCCACGTGGCACAGCGGGGATCGCTTGTCGCGCCCGATCGGCTTAGATTTGACTTTTCTCACGGAGAATCAATACCAACACAGACGTTGCAGGTGATCGAGCGATTGGCTAACGATGCAGTTGCGGCTGCATTAGTCGTTGACATCGCCGAAAAGCCGATAAACGAAGCTCGTGAGCTCGGTGCCATGATGCTCTTCGGAGAGAAGTACGGGGATGTTGTTCGTGTTGTTTCCGTTGGTGGAGAATACTCACGAGAGTTCTGCGGTGGGACGCACGTTACTAACACTTCCGAGATTGGCATCATCAAAATTGTCGGTGAGTCATCCAGTGCAGCAGGCGTACGACGTATCGAAGCAATTACATCCGATGGTGCAATGGAATACATCGCGAAGACGATTAGTGATGCTGAACGGGCCGCATCTCTCCTAAATGTCAAAGTCGATGGCCTTTCGGGAGCGATTCAGCGCCTCTTGGATGAACGTCAGCACCTGATGGCGGACCTCAAAGCGATCAAACAGCAGCAGGCAGGAAGCCTCGCGGATGGTTTGTTGGCGGATGCAAGAGTTGTCGCGGGCATCAAGGTGATTATCCAGTCAATCGATGCTCCAGATGCAGCATCCGTTGGAAACCTGGTGGATGAGCTCATTGGCCGTACTGACAATGGCGTCGTGATGCTTGTCGCCCCAATAGGTGACAAGGTAAACATCGTCGTTAAGGCAACGAAGACGGCGGTAGCGGCAGGGGTCCACTGTGGAAATCTTGCTAAGCAGGCTGCACAAATCATGGGCGGCGGCGGCGGCGGTCGACCTGATTTTGCAAGCGCAGGTGGCAAAGATGCATCACGAATTGGCGATGCAATCAGCGCTGCGACAACAACGGTAGATACTGTTCTAGGGTCCTGATGACACGAGTACGGGTCATTCTTTGCCTCGTACTCATCCTTTTTGGGAGTGGGACACGTGCCCAGCAGTCGATGGACCCACTTCCGTGTTCCTATTACAGTGGTCAGCAAGAAACGTTTGCTGCCGTCGTTGCCGCAAATAGCAAGTCGGTTTTATGGGTGCATCGGCAAGGCAAGGACTTTCCACCTTGTATCGATGTTCTTCCAGCAAAGCCGCCTTATTGGATCGTCAATCGTGAAGATTGGAATCGCCGTTTTTACGTCTTCACACATGATGCGATCAGCGGAGTGTATTCATCGTCTACGCGACGGAATGACTTTGTAACACTCGATGAGCTTTCGCGAGGCGTCGAGAGTTTGTCTGCCGCTGGACCATCGGATGGTAAAGCGCTGCCCATAATCCAGTTTGCATCCAATGTTTATGCAGCTGAATATCGTTCTGATCTGAAGCTAATTCTAAGTGGAACGCTTGCTGGAATCCTGCTGGCCATTGGACTTTGGAACCGCGACCAGAGACTGGGCCTTATCGCCGCACGTGCTGCTGCCGGATGCCCGCTAGCCCTCTATGCCGGCGGGACGCCTGGCTTGATACTCTGGATGCTCACTCTTCCCTGGTTTCTTGCGGCATTTCTTCCGGTGCGAGTAACCCTCGGATTCACTGCGCTAATCGTTGTCCTCGACCAGTTGACAGGACTCCGCTACGGTGACTTCTCACCGCTACAAGGTTATTTCGGACCTGGTATCCGATTCTACGGTGTTGGCAATGAGCTCCTCGGAATCATCACCGGCACACTTGCGGTGTGTGTACCGAAGAAGTTCCGAGTCATTGCTGCGCTTGCTTGTGTTGCTTTCTTTGGAAATGCTAGCCTTGGTGCCGATTTTGGTGCGGTCGTCACGTTTGCCGCCCTTGTCGCAATGGATATTCTTCGAAGCTTTAACCTCTTTCGCAGTCGGAAGACAGAATGGTTACTAGCGCCTGCAGTCCTAGTAGGAATGATCACAGCGGTCGGTGCTGCTTGGCTGGACATGATGTTCTCTCCCAAAATGTCACATGCTGGCGTTGCGATGACGGCTGCGAAGACATCGGGAGTAGGGCATCTCATTGACATCGTTTGGCGGAAAGTCTTGATGAATTTCGAAATCGCGCTGCGGCCCCCGACGATGATTGCATTCCTTGCAGTGGTCGTGCTTATCTGGTTCGGCAGACGGGTATTTGTGGTGCGACTTCCGTGGCAAAGTGGTATCCGTTACCTAAGCCTGGCAGCTGTGCTTAGCCTTGTCTTCAATGACTCAGGTGTCGTAACCGCGCTCATGGCTCTACTCCCCGCACTCGCGATGATTCCAGAGGTCCATCAATCCAATGGATGAAATTCTAATCGGTATCGATTTTGGGACAAAGCGTATCGGAGTGGCGCTTAGCTCAACCGATCTTCTACCGCCATCTCCAATCACAACCATTCACCGAAGCAAACGCCTCGGTCATGACATTGGTGAGCTGATTCGAATCGCTGGCAATCATCAAGCGACTGCATTTATCCTTGGATTGCCTCTGCTCAAAGATGGCTCCTCTGGAAGAATGGCAAATCTTGCGAGCGAGTTTTGTCGTGCCCTCGAA
>CAIYBQ010000422.1 GCA_903924445.1 uncultured Armatimonadota bacterium
TCGTGTTTCGACCGGGTAGACTTTTGACCGACAATGTTATTCCTCCTCCCTCCAAGTGAAGGCAAAACCGCACCTTTGGATGGCCCGGTATTCGATGCGAACTCGCTTCATTTTCCCAAGCTAAGCCCGAAGCGCAACACGCTGCTCAAAGGGCTCATTGAGGTCTCCAAAGGGGATGCGACAGCTGCCCTGAAAGTACTTGGGCTTACAGTGGGCCAGCTCGATTTGCTTACTGTCAACAGCCAGCTGCTTCGTTCTCCGTGCGGCCCAGCCTTTGAGGTTTACACGGGCGTCCTTTATTCTGAGCTTGCACCGGAGTCCCTTACCAAAGAACAGCTTTCAAGACTCGATACATCCGTTTGGATTGCCAGTGCCCTCTTCGGGTTTGTAGGTTTTTCCGATTACATCCCTGCGTATCGGATGTCCGGGGATGTCACCCTCCCGGAAATCGGCTCCTTGACGCTGTTCTGGAAACAGGACCTGTCAGCCATGCTCGACAAGGTTTCAGGGCCGATCGTCGACTTTCGCTCCGGGACATATGTAAAGCTTGGGCCATTGTCGAAGGATGTCTGTGCCCGGACGGTGGTCCCGCGCGTCTTGCAGCGGATGCCGGATGGCCCTCCGAAGTTGATCACGCACTTTAACAAGGCGACCAAGGGTCGGTTGATGCGTGCGTATGCCATCTCAGATAGGGATGTGACATCACTGGATGAATTTGCAGCACTGGTTCGGACGACGGGGGCGGATGCGGACTTGATACCGCCTGCCGGCGCGGGGAAGCCCTGGACGATGGACATCATTGTCGGGGCGCCGTAGACAGACCTTCGATGCGGCTAAGGTGTTCCTAACGATTAGAACGCTTTTGCCTAGCAGAGACGACCAGATCATCTACTTACAACCAAAGCGAAGAACCAAAAAAGCCCGCTGGATTTCTCCAGCGGGCTGAGTAAGTCAGGGAATCAAGCTGACTGGTTTAGAAGAACCGGGTTTCCGTGTTTCCAAGGAAGCGACGCAGTGGTGCTCCGCCAGTCTTACCAGTTGCAGGGATGATGATCAGGTCATCCTTTGCGGTTCCATTGCCACTGTTGATCAGAGTGCTGGTGGTTCCGGTGCGGATGGAGTGTCCGTTAGGAACAATCAACTCAGGGTGATCAAACGGTGCGCTGCGGCGAGCTACACGGGCATCGGTCATCTCAAGCATCAGCTGAAGGAGGTCACGCTTCTGGAAGATAGTCATTCCACCAGCAAGAGCTACATCAGGGCTTGTGTCAGGCATGTTCTCACGGCCAAAGTCGCCACCACGGTGGTAGATATTGATGACCTGTGAGAGCGTAGCTGCTCCACCATTGTGCATGTAAGGAGCTGTCAGGGCAACGTTACGGAGACCTGGGGTCTTGAATGCACCGTTGATGGCCAAGCGAGTCGTAGCTGTCACTTCCTGTCCAGCAGGGCGATTGTTTTCGGTGATGAATCCAACCTGCAGTCCACGGCTAAAGCTGAGTGGGTTACCGAATGGGTCATTTGCACCGATTCCGATGTCTTCAGCTGTTGGGCGAATACCGATGTTGTAGTACCCGATGTCGTATGCACTTGGAAGAAGATCCTGCATCGGCATCACTTCAGACAGGATGTTGAGGCCAGCGCCTGCTGCATCCAAGAGAGCGATTGGTGTAGCAGCATTGGTCAGTGTCGCACCAGTGTGGCAGTTTACACAACCTTGCGTCTCGAGCACTGCGATTCCACGCACTGCGGATGCCGACAACGCTGTCGTGTTTCCATTGAGATAGCTGTCATATGGCGTTTGATCGGAGACCAGTGTTGATTCATACATCATCACCGCAAGACCAAAGATGAGCGAGAAGTTGCCCTCTAAGTGGCTGTATTGACCAGCAGCTGCAGGAACAATTCGTCCACTAGCAGCGACGTTGAAGCGGTTTGAACCATTCCACCACTTATCCTGAATAGCTGCCTTGATCAGCGCATCGTAGGTGGTGTTCAAGCCCTTCGTTGGGCTGGCGATTGCGCCGAGAACGGAATCATCACCGGCAACCTTCTGCAGCCCCAATGGCTTTACACCAAGCAGCTTCTTTGCGACAACTGCGAAGTTACGGCCACCGTGTGCCATTTCGACAGCACTGTTTACTGGTGCAACTGCTTGGCTTGCAAGGGATGCATCGATGATGCTAACTTGAACTGCAACCGCTTCACCGGTTACTGGGTCTATTTCGTAAACTCGGGCATTGACATCGGAGTCGCCGTAGGAGTTCACACCATTGAACTCATTGTGTGCACGGCCATCCCAGAAGTTTCTGTGGTTGAAGACTGCATTGATAACAGATGGCGAGTTGCGGCCTGTTACCTGGCGGGTGTTGACACCGGAGCGGGTAAAGAGCGCATCTGGGCGGACAACACTAGCTTCGGTTCCGTCGAAAGAGCCAGCGCCGAATGCACCGTTTGTCAAGCCAACGAAGTCGGCCTTGAAGACACCCTGCGAACCGACGATGTCGTTTCGGGAGCGGATCTTTGGAGATGCAACATCAAGAGCATCCGTGAACTTGGTCAATGGGAAGTGTGTGTCAAGCTTGAGCTGGAAGTTGTTGCTGTGCGTGGTGTCAAAGCGAGCATCAGGGCCAGGGTTAAGCTGGTTGCGGTCGCGGCTATCAGCGCCAGCATTGTAGTGGCAGGATGCACATGCGGTTCCTGCGGATCCGACCTGCATGTCCCAGAAAAGAGCCTTACCCAAGCGGATGGCTGCTGCGCGGTCCTTGATGTAGACATCGAGGTCAGCAGGCATTGGAACCTGCACCGTGTTAAGAGCGGCGAGAGGGATTGGAACTTCGGCTGGAGGAGGAACTTGTGCATTCGCCTTGGATGGTGCAAACAGTTGCATTGCACCGACGACACCGGCGAGGCCAAGGGCTGCCGTGATGTGGAGTGGGTTCATTCCCACAGCTTTCGATTTTGTATTCATCATTTTGTCTCCGCACCCACCTTTGGATAAGTCCTCTCTTTCGGGACCTTTCATGTGGGCAACGGACCGAGTATAGAGACTGTATGGATAAACCATAACTGCTCGAAATACCGAGTTACGTTTGCGAATCCGATACATAATCCAAAGTTAACAGAATAGTGTCGTTCATCGAAATAGATGTGTTTCAAATACGTCGAATCG
This sequence comes from uncultured Armatimonadota bacterium, assembly GCA_903924445.1. GTDB lineage: Bacteria > Armatimonadota > Armatimonadia > Armatimonadales > Armatimonadaceae > CAIRTT01. The sequence goes on from CAIYBQ010000422.1 coordinate 3,173, forward strand.
CTTTGTTCTGGACTGTCGGTTAGTTGACTTTCACTTGCGACGACAATCCTAGTTTGTAGGTTTTGTCGATATGTGCAACATAGAAAAGACACTCAGCTTAATGGACTTGTGATGTAGGGATTTCGGTAACGGTTTTGTCGTAATTGATCAACAAATCGCTTTCACAGCAGCCCATTCCTATTGATGACGAACGTAAGGTTTGTTTATAAGAGATAAGAGATTTCCGATCGACTTCGTTAACGCTTGCTTACGTTGGGAAGATCTGATGTACGTGCGGGAGTTGACCTGCCCCATCATCGAAGCCACGGTGTCAGTAACTCCAGAGGGTGTTGCGATTCTCCGCCGGGCAAAGGTTGCCGGTCCCCAGCGACTCCCCCGGACGGTGAGATCGTCGGCCCGCTGCAAACTCCCCATGATTGCGCAGCCAAAGTGGTTGGCGCTCTCATCGGATTATGGTAACATTTCCTCGCATTTGCCGACGTGGCTCAGTGGTAGAGCAGCTGTTTCGTAAACAGCAGGTCGTCCGTTCGATCCGGATCGTCGGCTTAAGCATTTTAGGATAAGAAAGCCCCTCAGATGAGGGGCTTTTTTCGTGGGTGCTGGAGGGCTTACCACAATACTTACCACAACTGTGGGAGATGGGTGTTGGGAAGAATAGCAGGTCAGACGCTTTTTCCGCTAACAACCAGTGTTGTCTGGTGATGCTGGGTTTTCACTTTTCGCCGAACCAGATTGAAGGCCAGCAATGAGTAGCTGTTCCATCTGGTCCATCACCTCTTCTTTTCTCTTGGTGTTAGCCTGGGCGTAGATGTTGAGTGTAGTGGAGATGTCGGCGTGTCCAAGTAAGGCAGAGACAGTCTTGATATCTGCATTAGCAGCAACCAGAACTGAGACAAAACCCCTTCTTAGGTCATGCGGAGAAACTGCTTTCAGACCTTGCTGCGGAAGTTCTCTTCGCATCCACCGTCTAAGATTGTTTACATCAACTGGGCTTCCAGCGGTGGTGGTGAACAAAAGGTTTAGGTCCCCTTTTGCTCCAAGACGGGTCTGGATAATCTTTTGACGATTTACGACTTCCATTATCAGTGAGGTGAGTGGGATGATCCGCTTACTGTTCTGAGTTTTCAATGGCCTAAGAACCGCTTTCCCACTTTCACTAAGAAGTTGTTGACGAACATTCAAAAAGTAATGACCAGATCGCTCTTCAATATCAGAGTGTTTGACTCCCAGGCACTCTGCGATTCTGAGTCCTGTACCCAAAGCAAATGCCAATGGATATGCGGCGGGAGATGACATAAACGCCTTTAGATATTCAGCTGATTGCTCTGGTGTGAATCCCTGAGATACTTTTCTCTCAACCTTTACTACTTGGCTTTTCAGCACAGGATTCTTAGCCAACAGTTCCCACTCGACTGCCTTATTGAAAAGAGCCCTGGTGCAACGTCTGATGATTGCCAGAGTGTTCGGTCCAAGCGGCGCTGGTGTTATACCGTTCTCTTTTTGAGATTCCGTCCCTACGCCTTGATTGCGACAGCGGTCTATGAGAGTGTCCAACA
>CAIYBQ010000423.1 GCA_903924445.1 uncultured Armatimonadota bacterium
CGGATCGCCTGTACCAGCGGGCTTGCTACTGCATCGCCAGGGAAAACAGCCTTGATGGCACCAGCGGCGGTGTCGAGGCGCAGCCCTCCAAGGGTTGTTGTTGAGTTATGGCAAGGCACGCAGTGCTTATGTAGGAGGGGGCGGATTCGCTTCTCGAAATCCAATTCCTCAGGACTGCCTGCCTTAGCCGATGGAAGCTTCGCCTGCGGCGTAACCTGCCCGGCAACCACGGTCGATGCCACAGCGAAAATCCCCAAAATACCGAACAATGTACGATTCAACGCGATGACTCCATTGCCAAGATGATGTTGAGATACCAGATTTTTCAGTTTACTTTAGTCGCTTCGGCAAACCAATATGTGGGCTGACCTATTTATAAAACCCGTTTCAGGCTAGGAATGTCTATAGGCTGACAGGATGTTCACAATTACACTAAAAACCGACATCCTCCCCAACCTACCCAACCGGTTGGATAAATTTCAAAATCGCTGTTGCTAATTCCACAAGTGCGCGATTATACTCCGATTGTTCATACTTAAATGAATGCGATGCACATCCAACGCAGGGTGGCATCCGCACTCTTAGAAGAGGTAATCCATGCAGGGTACAAAGAGAGCGTTTACGCTCATCGAACTCCTCGTCGTAATTGCAATTATTGCTATCTTGGCCGCGATTCTGTTCCCAGTCTTCGCACAGGCACGTGAAAAGGCCCGTCAAGCATCCTGTTTGTCAAACCTGAAGCAGCTCGGCCTCGGCATGATGATGTATGCACAGGACTTCGACGAAGTCATGCCAACCGCATTTGTTGACTTTGGCGCTGGCATCAACGGTGGTGGTACAGGTGTTGTTCCTTACGAGCACCAGCTGATGCCTTACTTGAAGAATGACGCGATCTCCGGATGCCCATCCGACTCTGTCGCACGTCCAGCACGTGGCTTGGGTGACTTCTTTGATGGCAACTACGGCCGTCGTCGTCCGCTCGTAAAGCGTTCTTACGGCTACGTTGGCCAAATCTGTACTGCAGAAGCAGCCGCACGTGGACAATGGGATGACCCAAACACTGGTATGTCCGCATGGGGCCAGGGCAAGTCCCTTGCTGCATTCGATGCACCAGCTGACACCATCTCCCTCGTGGAAGCATGGGGCCAAAACGGTGGCGGCGAAGCAGAATCCTTCTACATCGGAACTCCTTGGGGCTCCCTGTTCACAGGCTGCGACACATGGAAGCTTGCTGGACGTAACCAGCCAGCAAAGAACAACACGGACTTGGATGCTACTGGAAACTGCGCCGGCGACTTCAACGACATGAGCAGGAAGACTGCAAAGGGTCACAGCGGAATGTCCAACTACGCATTCGCTGATGGCCACGTGAAGGCAATGGGCTTCGCAGCTGTTCGTCAGAATGACTGGCGTATGTTCAAGTTGGTCAAGCCACAAACCAACTACACCCCGTAGGAATACAAGTGCAAATGAAGACTACGTTAGTTGCACTAACTCTCTGTGGCTTCGCACTGGTAGCGGTTTCCGGCTGTAACACGCCGGAAACCCCTGCTCCAGCGCCGGCTCCAGCTCCAGCTCCGACAGCATCTCAGGATGCATCAGCCTCAGGTCAGATTCTCCGACCGTCCGGTGGGATGGGTGCCGGTGGTGGAAGCGCACCAGGTGGCGGACTTCCTGCCAATATGACTGCGCCTCCACCAAATGCTCCTCCGTCCGTTCAGCAGCAAATGCAAAAAATGAATGGTGGTTTTGGTAACCGCTAAGTCATGAAAAAACAGTCGAATCCGGCATTGCTGGTTAAACGACTTACGATAGCCGCCCTCGCTGGAACTATTCTTGCCGGGGGCGGTTTCTATTTCGTAAGCCAAGCATATTCTGAAGCCACATTACGTGAGGCATATCTGCCTGAGCTGGAAGAAATGCTTCATAACGATCCAACCAACGGATCCTTACTCGCACTCACAGCCGGACGACATGCCGAAGCTGGAGACTTCGAAACTGCCTCAAAATACCTCGAACGGGCCGTCGCAGCTGGCGAATCATCCTCCGACATCTGGATCACATGGTCCGCATCCCTAGCCGTAAGTGGAAACCGTGAACAATCCGGCCGAGTTCTCGCTCTCGCACGCTCGCGTACCGAATCAAAAGCCGCTGCGATGGAAGCGATTGAGCGCTGTAAACCCTTAACACCGGCATCCTCGCCACAAGAACTTGCACGGGCTATCGCACCCGATGGCCCAGCAAAGCTGATTGCAAGCCGTACAAAAGGTTCCTTCCTGAATGGATGGATTGCCTCACGCGCAGAATCATCCCCTGAAACATCCGGGTATGCCACACGCCAGGAATGGTTCAAAGCAACCCCAAATGACCCTAAACGGCGCATTCTTTGGGCTGAAGCGCTGATGAAGAATGGCCGGCAAGTTGAAGCAGGGATGATTGCCGAAGACATCCTTGTCAAAGACAAAAATAATGTACGAGCCGGCCTTATCATGGCCGAAGCGCACCGCCTTCAAGGCGAGTTTGCGAAGTCTGGCCTTGAATACACAGAGCTGATCAAGAGAAATCCTAAGCTGATGCCTGCATTGCTTGGAATGGGACAAGTCGCATTGGAGAAATCGCTCTTTCCAATTGCGCTCAAAGTCTACACCGATGCCACAGCACTGGAGCCAGAAAATGCAACTGCTTGGGTCGGCCTTGGACGTGCTCACTATAACCAACGCCTGAACTTCGGGGCCGCTGTTGATGCTTTTGCACGCGCCAAGAAGCTCGCCCCAAAGCGAACCGACTTTGCCATCTCGTACGCAAACGCCCTTCGCGCAATCTTCCGCTGGGATGAAGCTGAAGTCCTGCTAAGAGAACGTCTCGTAGATATTCCCGATGACCCAGAAGCACACTTCCAGCTTGCAACGGTTCTCCTCGATTCAAAGCGCAACGCACAGCGCGAAGCAGAAGCCGAACGGCTGCTACGCAGGTCACTTGAGCTAGAACCACGTGCAATTGCCGCGATGGCACGCCTTGGCAGTCTCCTTGTCCAACATTCCAATGGTAAGGAAGCAATCCCCTATCTTGAAGCCGTTATCGCAGATGACATATTCCACGTCGCCGCCACAAAGGACCTTGCGACTGCCTACCGACTGGCTGGCCGACTAAAGGAAGCCAAAAATGCGCAGGAGAGCTTTAGCCAGCTGACCATCTATATGGAGAAGCGTAACTTCCTTGATGACCTCCTCCGCCGCGAACCTATGAAACCTGAGCTCCACGACAAACTGGCCGCTCTTCTTGAATCTGGTGGTGAGAACAACAAGGCCAAGCTCCACCGAGATGCTGCCATCATGCTTCGTAAAGACCCGAAGAAGGCAAAGCTTGGTCTAGAAGCGCTCAACAATGCTCTGGCATCGACGGAAATCGTCAACGAATCGACCAAAAAAAGGTAGGCTTTTAGCGTGAAGATAACAGTTCCACTTGCCGCCTCCATCTGCGTACTGACTGCGGTTTCACTTGCTGGATGCAACACAAAAGCGCCTGCGACTACAGGTAACAGCCCAGCGGTGACATCCGATGTCCAATTCGTCAATGTTACGGAACAGTCTGGCATCGGCAGCTATGCCTGGACACCACGCGAGAAGCGCCCACTTACCATTCTTGGGACCATCGGTAATGGCGCAGCCTTCCTCGATGTTGACAATGACAACAACCTCGACATCCTCCTTGTTGGTAAGAAGACCACCCTTTTCCGCGGTGATGGAAAAGGTAAGTTCACCGAAGATCCATCCGCACTCGGTAATCCTCAGGGCTACTTCCTAGGCTGTGCCGTTGGCGACTATGACAACGATGGTTTCCAGGATGTCTACCTGACGGGCTACCGGGATGGTCGCCTCTACAAGAACATGGGTGGAAAAAAATTCACCGATGTCACCGCAGGGAGCGGACTAACTAATCAACCTTGGGGAACAAGTGCGAGCTTTGCGGATTTCAACCGGGATGGCCTCCTCGACCTCTACGTAGCAAACTACGCCATTTTCGGCCCTAAAGTGATGCCGCAGCTATGCTCTTTCAATGGCATCATGTCTTCCTGTGGTCCGCGCTTCTACGACCCGGAACGAGGCACGCTCTTCATTGCAACCGCCCTAGGTAAATTCTCCGATTTGTCCGTGAAAACAGGAGCTAAGAAAGTCTCCGGTCGTGGCCTCGGAGTAGCAGTCCTTGACTTCGACTTCTCCGGTCAGGACAGTATTGCCATCGCGAACGATGAGCTTCCCGGCGATCTCCTCAAGAACACCGGGATGAAGTTCACAAACGAAGGTGCAAACTCCGGGACCGCCTATGATGGTGAAGGCCGTGCCCACGGCGGCATGGGAATCGATTGGGGTGACTACGACAACGATGGCAAACCGGACCTCGTTGTCGCAACTTTTAGCCACGAAGTAAAGTCCCTGTATCACAACGAGGGCGGTGGCTTCTTCATCGATAAGTCCACCATGACCGGTCTGTCCGATACTGTGCAGCCGTTCATCACGTTTGGGATCAAGTTCTTTGATGCCAACAACGATGGATTTATCGACCTCCTGTTATCCAATGGGCACGTTCAGGACAACATCGCGGATGTCGATAAGTCTTCCACCTACCCGCAGCCCATCTTCTTCATGCAAAACATGGCTGGACAACGCTTCGAAGACCGGAATGCAACCAGCGGTATCGGCAAGCTTTCACCAATCGTTGGTCGTGGCCTTACGGTTGGCGACTATGACAATGATGGCCTCGTGGATGCCCTTGTCGTCGATAGCGAAGGCAAGCCAGTTTTGTTGCATAACGAAACGAAAAGTGCTGGACACTACGTTCGCTTGACGCTTGTCGGGACAAAATCTCCTCGCAGCGGGCACGGGGCTTTGGTACGCATTACCCTCGCAGATGGAAAGACATTGCTGCGTCATTGCCAGACCGATGGCTCGTACTTGAGCGCATCTGATGTTCGAGTTCACGTGGGTATTGGGTCCAACACCAGCGTCAAATCCGTCGAGGTCACATGGCCAAGCGGTACGAAGACGACACTAACCGATGTCCCAGTAGACAAGTCATCCACAATCACAGAAGGTGCATCCACGGTACGCTAGGATATGCGTCCCGGATCACCGATGGCCCCTTCGAAAAAGGGAATGAACAAACAGACAGTCAAGCGGGTTATTGCTCTTTTTTCAGAACACAGACCAACGCTGGCACTTATTGTCGTGTTGGTACTGGCAAGTGCTGCGACTGGCATTCTCCCGCCCTATTACCTTCGGAAAATTGTGGATGAAGGTTTCGGGCCACGAAACCTCGATGTCGTCACTCACTACACCCTCCTCACACTCGCAGCGACACTTGGCTCGACTGCATTTAACCTCGCTTACGGCTACCTCAGCGTTCTCCTCGGCCAACGCATCTTAAAAGACATCCGCAACCGTTTGTTCGAACACCTTCAGGGGATGGGCCTTAAGTTCTTCACATCCACGCGCACCGGTGAGATCCAAAGCCGCCTGATTGGAGATGTCGCAGGTGTTCAAGGCGTCCTTTCGGATACGCTCGCAAACTTCCTCAGCAATGTCGCGATTGTTATCTCAACACTCATCGGAATGATTGCGATGGACTGGCGGCTTACCCTGCTGTCCGTCGGCATCCTCCCTGTATTCGCACTGATGTCTGCACGCCTCGGCATTAAGCTCGGCGACCTACGAACGCAGTCAGCAAAGCAAAATGCTGATCTATCGAGCACGATGCAGGAGACGCTGTCCGTGAGCGGCATTTTACTGCTGAAAACGACGGGCCAGTCTAAGCGTGCTCTGGACCGCTTTGTCACTGAAAATGATGCTCTGACCGCAACACAGATCCGCTCGATGTCGATTCTGCGGCTGTTCTTCAATTTGATTCCCCTCACGTTTCAGCTCACGCCAGCACTGGTGTATTGGCTTGCAGGCTACTTTATGGCCCAGCCAAGCGGCACCGGCCTGACCATTGGACTCATCGTGGCGTTCACCGCACTGCAATCGCGACTCTTCTTCCCGCTGACTTCATTGATGAACATCCAAGTCGAAGTCATCAGCGGAATGTCCCTCTTCGACCGCGTCTACGAGTACCTAGATATGCCGCATGACATCCGGGAGGCTGAGCATCCAACCCAAGTCGATATCACAACCGCAAAGGGCGAAGTGTCGTTCACGGATGTCACCTTCAAACACGATCCGGACTCAACCGACCTCACCCTTGACCATGTAACCTTTACCGCAAAGCCGGGAGAGCGTGTGGCCCTTGTTGGTGCGAGCGGTGCTGGCAAAACCACGATGGCCTTCCTCATTCCAAGGCTTCATGACCCTCTCACGGGCTCTGTTTCCATCGATGGCGTTGACATCAGAAACATCAGCTTTCAAAACCTCGGACGTTTGGTCGGCGTCGTTACGCAGGAAACCTATCTCCTGCATGACACCATCAAGGAAAACCTCCGCTACGGCAATCCAACCGCAACAGACCTGCAAATCGAAGATGCATCTCGCGCTGCCGCAATCCACGAACACATCGCCGGCCTCCCCGATGGCTACAACACCATCGTTGGCGAACGCGGCTACAAGCTGTCTGGTGGTGAGAAGCAACGCCTCGCGATCGCACGGGCGATTCTCCAGAACCCAAAGGTCCTCGTCCTCGATGAGGCGACATCCGCGCTTGATACACAAACAGAAGCCGCCGTTCAGGAGTCGCTGGCACGGCTTGCCGAGGGGCGTACGACATTTGCTATCGCACACCGCCTGTCAACAGTCGTCGATGCAGACCGAATTCTCGTGATGGAGCATGGACGGCTTGTAGAGCAAGGAACACATACCGAGCTCCTGGCCGCCGGTGGAAAATACGCCGAGCTCGTTGCGGCACAATGGGCGATCTCTGGTCCGGAATCCAATAGCGCCGGAGCATAGCACCTCAATGTCAAAGATTCGATTTATGAATGCCATCGTGATTGATGGTAGTGGAAGCGCTGGGTTTGCGGCGGATGTCTACATAGATGATGACATCATCACTGATGTTGTTCCCCAACCAATCCTTGTCCCTGTCCGGGATGACTACGAGGCAATTGAGTGTGCGGGCAAGGTGTTGTGTCCTGGCTTCATCGATATCCACACCCACTCTGACTTTAATGTCCTGATCTTTCCTGGCATGGAGAGTTCCCTCTCCCAAGGCGTAACGAGTGAAGTCTTCGGTAACTGTGGGATTGCTATTGGTCTTGCGACACCAGCCGAAGATTTTAAGCTCGAGCGCCGCGCTCTTGACCGCTACGGGGTCAAGCTGGACTGGACAGATCTGTCATCGTTCCTGACACGCGTCGCAGATAATGGCACCGCTCTTAATGTTGCATCCCTTGCCGGACACGGAACACTCCGAAAACGTGTAATGGGAACCGCTAACCGAGCCCCAGATGTGGCTGAACTTAGTCAAATGTGCCGTGATGCCGAAGCGTCAATGGCCGCGGGTGCCATCGGATTATCATCAGGACTTGAGTACATCCCAGGCGCATACGCATCCATAGACGAGCTTTCTGCCATCGCAAAAGTCGTTGCTGCGGCAGGTGGCTTTTATGCAACGCATTTGCGTGATGAAGGCGATCACCTGGAAGCCGCGGTTGAGGAGGCAATCAGCGTCGCCTCGAACGCCGGGATATCCCTCCAGCTAAGTCATCACAAAGCAGAACTGCGACGGAACTGGACGGCGGTCCGCCGGACATTGGCACGCGTTACGGAAGCGCAGGCAAGTGGAATCGACATCCATATTGACCAATACCCATACACGGCGTACCAGACAAGCCTACAAACCATCGTCCTCCCCCGCTGGGCAAATGCTGCTGACTCAGAAGCGCTAGCAGAGCTAATCAACACGCCGGGAAACCGGGAACGCATCCACGCCGAAATGTCCCATCACGATTGGTCACGGATCAAGATTGCAACGTGTGCAACGCATCCAGACTATATTGGGATGTCTTTGGAAACGCTGGCGGCCAATACTGGCCAACATCCACAGGACTTTGTTCTGGACCTCCTCGCGACCCCGGGTCCATGGATTTCAGCAGTGCATCATGCGATGTCCGATGAAGATGTCGAGTATGTGCTTGAGGATCCCCGTGTGATGATTGGATCTGACTCAGTCGCAACCGATATCACCCACCACGGAAGTAGCGAGCAACCGCATCCACGCACATTTGGGACATTCGCGAGAATACTCGGGCACTATGTTCGGGAAAAGAAGCTCATCGGGCTCGAGGAAGCCATTCGAAAAATGACAAGCCTACCCGCATCGCGGCTTGGCTGGCATAACCGCGGGCGTATCGGAGCTGGCTTCAAAGCCGATATCGTCCTCTTGGATCCGGAAACCGTCGGATCACCGGCAACCTTTGAACAGCCGCGGCAGCGTGCAACGGGTATTAGCCAGGTATGGGTCAATGGAACGCTGGCTCATGATGGCGGGAGACCTACCGGATCTCGAAGTGGGCAGGTCTACCGCAAGTAGTTCATTCGACTAAACAGCTGGAAAGTCAGCCTCAAAAGCTGCACAAAGCTGTTGTAGCGTCGCAGTCTTGATGACAAGGTCGCGCTCATCATCATCAGGAATGGCAGCGGCCAAGCCTTCGAGACGCTTGCGAATATGCTCCGCAATCTCATCGGCTTCTGTTTCCGTAGCGGCTACTGCCTGACCAAATGCCCATGGATACACTTGTCCTGTGAGGATAAAAGTACCATCCCGCTGCAGCTCAAGCGTCAGACGTGCATCTGCATCCTCGGTGTCAGCTGGATTACCGTACTCGGCATCCGCAATAATGGAACCCTTTCCGGGTCCACGCTGACCGATAGTCGCTCCACCATCCATTGCATACCAGCTTCGTTCACGCTCATCCATTAGTCTACGCGTTCCTTTATCAGATACCGGACACCTCTCCGGTAGGTTACATAGGCATATGCCCATTCAAGCAAAACCAATAGACGGTTGCGGTAGCCGGCCAAATACAAGATGTGGACAAAGAGCCACATGAGCCAAGCGATTGCACCATGAAAATGTAGCTTGCCCGTAGCAACAACTGCTTTATTACGCCCAAGAACAGCCATCGAGCCTTTGTCGATGTAGGAAAACTTCATGAGGTCAGCGTTACCAGCGACCAGTTTCCCGATATTCTGTCCAGCACATTCGCCCATTTGCCGCGCGGCCGGCGCTACTCCGGGAACGGCCATATCCCCATGCCATTGCACGTGTGCAGCATCACCAATCACATAAACCGAATTGTCATCGCACAAGTGAAGACACTGCGTAACAACCACACGACCGGCTCTGTCTTGTTCAGCACCAAGCGTCGCGCAGATTGGTCCAGCTTTGTTGCCAGCTGCCCAGAATACAGTTCGGCAAGGAATGCGCGTGCCGTCATCGAGCATCACATGGTCAGCCTGAATATCTGCAGCCTTGCGCAACGGAATGACCTCAACACCAAGTTCCTTGAGATCGGCGGTTGCGCAGACACGGAGGTCATCCGGGAAGCTGTCAAGGACATGTGCACTGTTTTCGATCAGAATAATCCGCGTCTCGGCCGGCGTAAAGCTGCGATATTCCCCCGCAAGTGCCTTTCGCGCAATTTCCGGTAGCACACCAGCAAGCTCGCAACCGGTCGGACCGCCGCCAACGACGATAAATGTCAGCCATTCTTTCCGCAATGCATCGGTTTCAGCCTTCTCAGCCGCCTCAAATGCACCTAAAAAGCGCTCGCGTGCTCGGTTGGCATCCTCGAGGGTCTTGAGCCCGGGCGCCAGCGCTTCCCACTCGGAATGCCCGAAGTAGTGGTGACGTCCACCAGATGCGACGACAAGGTAGTCGTAGCAAATGGGCGATCCACAGGAAAGGACAACCTGCTTTTTCCCTCGGTCAACAGCAATGACATCCGCCATGATGACCTTAGTGTTTTGCTGATCTTTGAGAATCGTCCGGATCGGTGCAGAAATCTCGGTCGGAGACAAACCGCCCGTTGCAACCTGATACAGGAGTGGTTGAAAGAGGTGGTGGTTGGTCCGGTCGATGAGAGTAATCTCAACCGCGGCTTTTTTGAGCGAGCGGGCTGCGGCAAGGCCACCAAAGCCGCCACCTATGATGACGACTTTTGGTCTGGATGCCGAGATGTTCATCCTATGGCTCCCGCCACTTAGCGCCGTGCTCAAGCAGCGAATCGGCTTTCTCCGGGCCCCATGTTGCCGCAAAGTATGGCATCACATCTGCCGGATGCTGCTCCCACGCCTCAAGGATTGGCGTCAGCAGCTTCCATGCCGCTTCAACTTCATCTCCACGTGCAAAGAGACTCGCATCACCGCGGATTGCATCTAACAACAGCCGCTCGTAGGCATC